>JAFAKZ010000178.1 GCA_019234745.1 Burkholderiales bacterium | reverse complement strand
CAGGACTTACGAGGCACTGAGCCAATGTCGCTCGCCCCTGTATCATGACGGCCATTCCTGAACGGACGACGTGCCGCTGCTGCGGTTCGTCCGAAACGAGGTTTCCATGCATCTCCAGCCACGTTGGGCAAGTGCTTCCATCCTTGCCATTGTCTCCCTCCTCTCCGGCTGTGAAAAAGCGGCGCCTGCCGCAGCGCCTTCGGTTCAGAAGGTCGGTGTGTTCACGGTGAGTACGCAAGCGGTGTCGGTGACGTCGGAACTGCCAGGGCGGACTTCTGCTTACCAGATCGCGGAGGTACGGCCGCAAGTAGGTGGGATTGTGCAGCAGCGACTATTCCGCGAGGGTGGCGACGTGAAGGCTGGCGAGACGCTGTACCAGATCGATGCGGCACCTTTCAAGGCAGCCTACGATAGCGCCGTGGCGGCGCACGCCAAGGCGGAGGCGAATTTGGCCAGCGTGAAGCTGAAGGCCGAGCGCTACGCCGACCTGGTGAAGATCAATGCGGTAAGCAAACAGGACTACGACGATGCCGATGCGGCGCTGAAGCAGTCGCAGGCCGATGTAGCGGCTACCAAGGCATCGGAAGACGCGGCGCGCATCAATCTGAATTACACGCGCATCACTTCCCCTATTTCCGGTCGCATCGGCAAATCAACCGTGACGCCGGGTGCCCTGCTGACGGCCAGCCAAGCAACAGCGCTGGCGACCGTGCAGCAGCTGGACCCGATCTACGTGGACGTAACGCAATCGAGCACCGAGCTGATGGCGCTGAAGCGCGCGCTGGAAAGTGGCCAGATTCAACGCGCCGGCAACGATACGGCCAAGGTGAAGCTGGTGCTGGAAGACGGCACGACCTATCCGCACGACGGCAAGCTGGAGTTCTCGGACGTGACCGTGGACCCGGGCACGAGCACCGTCACGATCCGCGCCGTGTTCCCGAATCCGCACCACGATCTGCTGCCCGGCATGTTCGTGCGCGCCGTGCTGCAGCAGGGTGTGAATACCAAGGGCCTCTTGGTGCCGCAGCAAGGTGTGGCGCGCAATACGCGCGGCGAGGCGACAGCGCTAGTGCTGAATGGCGAGGGCAAGGTCGAGCAGCGCACGCTGGAAGTGGGTGACGCCGTAGGCGACAAATGGACGGTGAAGAGCGGCCTGAATGTGGGTGACAAGCTGATCGTGGAAGGCTTGCAGAAGGTGAAGCCGGGCGCGAGCGCCGAGGCGGTGCCGGCCGGCAACCTGAATACGGCCAAGCAGTAAGGAACGCACATGTCACGCTTCTTTATCAATCGCCCAATCTTCGCTTGGGTGATCGCCATCGTCATCATGCTAGCGGGCCTCCTGTCGATCGACACGCTGCCGATCGCCCAGTACCCCGCCATTGCGGCGCCTGCCATCGCCATTACGGGCAACTATCCGGGCGCGTCGGCCAAGACGGTGGAGGATTCGGTCACCCAGGTCATCGAGCAGAAGATGAAGGGTATCGACGGCCTGCGGTATATGGCGTCGAGCAGCGACTCTTCGGGTGCGGTGAACGTCACGCTCACCTTCGACAACGGCACCAACCCCGACATCGCCCAGGTGCAGGTGCAGAACAAGCTGCAGCTGGCCATGCCGCTGCTGCCACAGGACGTGCAGAAGCTCGGCCTGACGGTGGCCAAGTCCACCAAGAACTTCCTGATGGTGATGGCCTTCGTGTCGGAAGACGGCAGCATGCGTCAGTTCGACCTGGCCGACTACGTGGCCGCGAACGTGCTCGATACGGTCAGCCGTGTAAAGGGCGTGGGCGATACGACATTGTTCGGCGCCCAGTACGCTATGCGCATCTGGCTCGACCCAGCCAAACTGGTGAGCTACAAGCTGACGCCCGGCGACGTCAGCACGGCCATCCAGGCGCAGAACGCGCAGGTTTCCGCCGGCCAGCTAGGCGGTACGCCAGCCGTCAACGGCCAGGAACTGAATGCCACCATCACGGCGCAGAGCCGCCTGCAGACACCGGAGCAGTTCCGCCAGATCATCCTCAAGACCAGTCCCGGCGGCGCTGTAGTGCGCTTGAAGGATGTGGCGCGCGTCGAGCTGGGCAGTGAAAACTATGGCACGCTGGCGCGCTTCAATACCAAGCCGGCCACCGGTATCGCCATCAAGATGTCGACCGGCGCCAACGCCATCGACACCGCCAATGCAGTCAAGGCGAAGATCGACGAATTGTCGAAGTTCTTCCCGCCCGGCATGAAGGCCGTGGTGGCCTACGATACGACGCCGTACGTGAAGATCTCGATCGAGGAAGTGGTGAAGACGCTGGGCGAGGCCGTCGTGCTCGTGTTCCTCGTCATGTACCTGTTCCTGCAGAACTTCCGCGCCACGCTGATCCCCACCATCGCCGTACCGGTCGTGCTCTTGGGTACCTTCGGCGTGCTCAATGCCTTCGGCTTCTCGATCAACACGCTCACCATGTTTGGCATGGTGCTCGCCATTGGCCTCTTGGTGGACGACGCCATCGTGGTGGTGGAAAACGTCGAGCGGGTCATGCACGAGGACGGCCTGCCGCCCAAGGCGGCCACGCAGAAGTCCATGGGCCAGATCACTGGGGCGCTGGTAGGTATCGCACTTGTACTCTCCGCCGTGTTCATCCCCATGGCATTCTTTGGCGGCTCCGCGGGTGTGATCTACCGCCAGTTCTCCATCACCATCGTCTCGGCCATGGTGCTGTCCGTGATTGTGGCCCTGGTGCTCACGCCCGCCCTGTGCGCCACCATGCTCAAGCCCATCAAGAAGGGCGAACATATCGTCCATCGCGGTTTCTTCGGCTGGTTCAACAAGGTGTTCGACCGCTCCAGCAAGGGTTATCAAGGCTGGGTGGACCGCATCATCCATCGCGGCGCGCCCTATCTGGTCATATATGCTGTGATCTGCGCGCTGCTGGCTGGTCTGTTCATGCGCCAGCACAACGGCTTCCTGCCCGATGAAGACCAGGGCATCCTGTACAGCCAAATCGTGCTGCCGGCGGGCGCCACACAGGAACGTACGCTGGAAGTAATCAAGCAGGTCGAGCATCACTTCCTGGTGGACGAGAAAGATTCCGTCGCCACCATGTTCGGCGTGGCTGGCTTCAGCTTCGGCGGCAGCGGCCAGAATGCGGGTTTGGCATTTGTGCGCCTCAAGCCCTGGGACGAGCGTCCGCACCCCGAGCAGAAGGCCCAGGCCATCGTCGCCCGCGCGATGAAATCCTTCGCCGGCATCCGCGATGCCATGGTGTTCGCCTTTGCACCGCCCGCCGCCTTGGAACTGGGTAATGCCAGCGGCTTCGACCTGCAGCTGGAAGACCGGGCCTCGCTCGGCCACGACAAGCTGATGGAAGCACGCAACCAGCTGCTCGCCATGGCGAGCAAGGATCCGCTCCTGTTCGCCGTGCGCCCGAACGGCCAGGACGACACACCGGAATTCCGCCTCGACATCGACCGCGTGAAAGCCACCGCACTGGGCCTATCGCTCAACGACGTGAATAGCGTGCTGAGCACGGCCTGGGGTAGCAGCTACGTCAACGACTTCATCGACAAGGGCCGCGTGAAGAAGGTCTATCTGCAAGGTGACGCACCGACGCGCATGCTGCCCACCGACCTGAACAAGTGGTACGTGCGCAATTCGGCTGGCGATATGGTGCCTTTCTCGGCCTTCACATCCGCCCACTGGGCCTATGCCTCGCCGCGTCTGGAGCGCTACAACGGCCAGCCGTCCATCGAAATCCAGGGCCAGCCCGCGCCGGGCCATAGCTCGGGTGAAGCACTGCAGGAAATGGAACGCCTGGTGAGCAAGCTGCCGCCCGGCATCAGCTTCGAGTGGACGGGGCTGTCGGACCAGGAACACAGCTCCGGTTCGCAGGCACCCGCGCTCTACGCGATATCGATGTTGGTCGTATTCCTGTGCCTCGCGGCCCTCTATGAGAGCTGGTCCATCCCCTTCGCGGTCATGCTGGTGGTGCCGCTGGGCATCCTGGGCGCCCTGCTGGCCGCCACCTTCCGCGGCTTCCCGGACGATGTGTACTTCGATGTGGGCCTGTTGACTACCGTGGGCCTGTCAGCCAAGAACGCCATTCTGATCGTGGAATTCGCCAAGGATCAAATGGCGCACGGCAAGGGTCTAATCGAATCGACATTGGAAGCGGTGCGCATGCGCCTGCGCCCTATCCTGATGACCTCGCTTGCCTTTATGTTCGGCGTGCTGCCGCTGGCGATCAGCCACGGCGCAGGTTCCGGCAGCCAGAATGCCATCGGTACCAGCGTGCTGGGCGGCATGATCAGCGCCACGGTGCTAGGCATCTTCTTCGTACCGCTGTTCTTCGTACTCGTGCGCCGCGTCTTCAAGGGCAAGACGATCGACGAGACGGAACACGATGCTATCCAGGAGGGACGATAATGCCCTACCGCCTTACTCTCTCGACGTTGACGGTCGCTATGCTGCTGGCCGGCTGTGCCATGCTCGAACCGCATTACACGCAGCCAGCCGCGCCGGTCACCGCAAATTGGCCGACGGCGCCCGATACCAAGGCATCGGGTGCGCCAGCTGCGCAAGTAAGCTGGAACGACTTCGTCGACGACGCCAAGCTGCGCCAGGTAATCGACTTGGCCCTCGCCAACAACCGCGATCTGCGCATTGCGCTCCTGAACGTGGAGAAGACGCGCGCGCAGTACCAGATCCAGCGCGCGGCGCTGATTCCGCATATCAACGCGACGGGCACCGAAAACGCAGCACGTACGCCGGCCGATCTGTCGTCGACCGGTAGGGAAACTGTAACGCACGCCTATAACGCTTCGGTGGGCCTGAGCACCTACGAGATCGACCTGTTCGGCCAGCTCCAGAGCTTGAAGGATGCGGCGATGGAGCAGTATCTGAGCAATATCGACGCCCGCCGTAGCGCGCAGATTTCACTTGCTGCTCAGGTATCCACGGCCTGGTTGACCCTGCAGGCCGACAAGGCGCATCTGCAGCTCGCGCAGCAGACCTTCAAGAACCAGCAGGACGAATACGCGCTGAGCAAGCGGCGCTTCGACGCGGGTGCCTCATCGCAGCTCGACCTGAGCCAGGCCGAAGTGGTACTCGACACGGCACGCGGCGATGCAGCGCGCTACACGGCCGTGGTCGATCAGGACCTCAACGCGCTGACCTTGCTGGTGGGTACCTCGGTACCCAGCGACCTACTGCCTGGCGACTGGTCGAACGACGGCACCGCCTTGCGTGTGGTGCCGGGCGGTATGCCGTCCGACCTGCTGCGCAACCGCCCCGACATCCTCGCCGCCGAGCACCAGCTGAAGTCGGCCAACGCCAATATCGGTGCGGCACGCGCGGCCTTCTTTCCCAGCATCACGCTAACGAGCTCAGTCGGCACCGCCAGCAACGCGCTCAACGGCCTGTTCAAGGCCGGCTCGCGCGCCTGGACCTTCGCACCACAGATCAACCTGCCGCTTTTCGACGGCGGGGTGAATCTGGCGAACCTGCAGGTATCCAAGGTGAATCGCGATATCGCCGTGGCGCAGTACGAAAAAAGCATCCAGACCGCCTTTCGCGAGGTGGCCGATGCGATGGCAGCACAGGCCACTTTTGGCGAGCAGATCGAAGCGCAGAAGGCCCTGGTGAAGGCCACGGACCAGAGCTACCAGCTCTCCAATGCGCGATTCAACAAGGGTGTGGACAGCTATTTGAATGTGCTCGACGCCCAGCGCACGCTGTATGCGGCGCGGCACACGCTGATCAACCTTCAGCTGGCCGAGGCGGGCAATCGCATCACCCTGTTCAAGGCACTGGGCGGCGGTAGCGCTTCTATCCAGTAACGGTCAGAACGACGTAATGCCGCCGTACACACCCAAGCCGGCCGTCAGCAGGATAATCAGTGCAACCACGACCGCGTAGCTGCCCTTGAGGCGCTGTGCTTCCGGTAGCTTGCGGGCCAGAAGGAAGAGGAAGCCCAGCACGATGGGCAGCAGCATGGCGTTGACGACCTGCACGCCGACGCTCAGCTGCACGATGTTCGCGCCGGACGCCACCAGGGCACCCGCCCCGACCAGGATCACGGCGTAGATGCCGTAGAACCAGGGTGCTTCTTGCGGTGAATATTCCAGCGAATGCTTCACGCGGCAGACCTCACCCAGCGCGCGGGCAGCGGTGAGCGTCACTACGATGGTCGCGACCAGGGCCGAACCCGTCATACCCAGACCAAACATCAATTTCCCCGTACTCTCGCCCAGGAATGGCGTGATCGCCTTCGCAATATCCTGCACGGTATCGAGCGAGGCGCCGGAATGCGCCACGCCCAGCGTTGCCGCCGTAGCAACCAGCACGGCGGCCATGATGACCTGGGTGATGACTGCACCTACAGCCGTATCCCAGCGTGCCGCCGACAGGTCGTCCATGGTCAGCCCCTTCTCGACGACGGCCGACTGCTGATAGAACACCATCCAGGGCATGATGACGGCGCCGATATTGGCCGCCACCAGGTAAAGGTACTTGCTGTCGCGCCAAGGCAGGCGATGCACGTCGAGCATGCCCGAGGCCATGCCGGCTGCATCCGGGTGTGCCTTCCAGGCCACCAAGAGGAACACGAGTTCAAACACGCCGACGGCCATGGCGATACGCTCCACGGTCACGTAGGACCCCGTGAGTGCCATGATGACCAAGCCGCCGACGACGATGGTCATCGTCTCCCAGGCCGGCACACCGTACAGCAGCCCGACGCCCGCCAGGCCGCCCAACTCGCTCAACAGTGCACCGGCACAGGCAACAATCAGCGTGCCCACAGAAAACCAGGCCCAGCCCTTGCCATAGTGCTCGGCGATCAGCTCACCGTGCCCCTTGCCACTGACTATGCCGAGGCGCACGGTCAATTCCTGCACCACGAACAGCACGGGCACCAGCAATAGCTGCAATAGCAGGAGCTTGTAGCCCCAGGCGGCACCGCTCTGCGCCGCCGTCACCACGCTGCCGGCATCCGTATCGGCCAGCATCACGACCAAGCCCGGCCCGGCGACGGCGGCGAAGCGCACCCATCGCGTGTGGAAGCTGACTGGCAGAGCGGGCGGATTGCTGGACATATCGGATCTGGACTAGCGACCGTCTAAATAGGAATGGTTATCATTTTAAAGTAAGTATCCGGTTGAGGCAATCAATCCGGCTTACCATGCTGACGAATGTAATCAATCCTTGATTGAGATCAAACCGCCCCCGCGTGGTCGCCTGCGTTGTTGAGGCCGAACCAGTTGTAGATGCGATAGCGTGCCGTGCCGACGTACTCGTGGAGTGCGATGTCGGCCAGCAAGAAGTTATACGACTGCGGCAAGGGTGCGTGCACGACGCTCAGATAGTCCCCACGGACCGGGATCGCATGCACGCCAAAGTGCTCAAAATACAGCATGGCACGCGGCATATGGACTGCCGACGTGACCAGCAGCACTTGGGCAGGCCGTGACTGCTTCAGTATTTCGGCGGCGAACTGCGCGTTCTGCCAGGTATTCAAGCTCCGCGCTTCGATCACGATATCGGCTGGCGCCACGCCCAAGCTAATCAAGTAGTCACGGTAGACCAGCGCTTCCATTGCACCATGCTGTTTCGCATCGCCCCCACTCAGCAAGATCATGCAACGCACGTTCGCAGCCTTGCAGGCGCGGTAGTGAATCGCGCCCTGCATGATGCGCCCCTTGGCAAACACTCCGGGCTCCAGTTGCTGCGCGCCAGGCACATCCGCTACACCGGCGCCGAGTACGATAATCATATTGCTCGGCGCCCAACGCACCGTCGGCGCCAAGGCGTAGGGCAACTGCAGGTTTTCGAGCAACAGATTGGCCAGCGGCCCGTAGCCTATCAGCAAGAACACGGCGAGCGCGGCGAGCGTGCATGCGCCTGCCCACCGGCGCCGCTGCCGCCATGCCAGGACGACGGCTGCCAGCATCAGCAGCACGACGACGGTCATCATCAGCGTACGCCCGTCCTGAAGCGATAACCCTTGTAGGAGAACACCATGCCGTCCTGCGTGATTTTCTCCAGTTTCAAGCCCGCGCTAAGCGAATCGCCTTCATGCATGGGCTTGCCGTTCACTTCCACAAGGCGCTGCGCCGGGTCGCTGGAATAGGCGTGGAACATGACGTTCATGGCCGGGATTTCCTGCTGGAGATTGAGCGGCAGGTCGGCCAATGCCCAGGGCTGGCTTTCGACCGGCTCAACGGACTTGGCTTCAGGGCTCGCGGTAGCGGCCGGTACAGCCCTGGCCGGCCCCGCGACCGGCAGCGCAACGCTCGCGCTCTGCTGCTGCGCCGTGGTAGGCGTAGCCGGCTGCACGACCTGCTTTTCTACCGCAGGCGCAACTGGACGGGTGATGGCGCGTACCGCCGGTCGCTCGAGGACAAGTGCAGGCGCTGGTCGTGGCGCGGCCGCCGGCGTGACAGCGGTTGCCGAAGAAGCGCTTGCGGCAGCCCGACCCAAAGGACGATATGCGCCGATCGCCACGCCAAGCACCAGCAACCCCGCAGCCAGGCCGATATACAAGCCGTACGGCGTACGCTTGGCTGGCAGCGGCTCGGCCAGGTCGACCGATATGGTGGGTACCGCACCACGCTGGCGCTCGCGCTCAGCCTTCTTCAATGCATCGAGGATATAAGACATCGGCGCTTACCCGTGTGCGTGACGCAAGGATGGCGCGTTCGCATCGCCTGCCACACTTAGCTTGATCATGGTTTGCAGCCCAACCTGGCCATCCGGCGTCAGGCCGTTGTTCAGTTGGAACGCCCGGATGGATTGGCGCAGCGCCTCATCGAAAACGACATTCTCGACAGCTTGGGCAGGCTTGCCTGCCGACGACGCGAGCTGACCCGCCAGCCAGTCCACCGCTCCACCCTTGTCGCCAAGCCGTATCTGCTCGGCATAGGGAATGGGCGCGCGCCAGAGCAACGAATAGCGGCCCGACCAGCTGCCAGCCAACGCAGCAAACGGCAAGCGCTCGCGCTGCCCGCCGATTACAAGGGTCGCGTGGGCATCGTCCAAGGCGACGAGGGTCGCCTCCAGGGGCATACCCCGTTCATCAACAAGATAGAGCACGGCCGGGCGATCGAAGGCGCGCAGCTCTTCCAGGCTGCCGCGTGCGGTACGACAGCGCAACGGCGCGCCGTCGGCGCACGGCCCCTTGTCGGGCACCGCATGTCCCCATGAGGCGTAGAGTTCTGCGAATGCCAATTGTCTTGACTGCGCACGGTCGACGCCGGCAGGCCATTGGATCGAGGTCGCCGTGCTGGCCGGCAGGGTTGGCGCGGCCGGAGACTTTGCAGGCCTGGGCAAAGCCGCCATCTTGGTAGGTGCGGCCGGTGCCGCCTGGGCTGATGCCAGCTTGGGGTTGCGCTGCCATAGCGCGAATCCCACCACCATCAAGGCGATCGCAGCCAAGGCCGTCATCCACACGGCGCGACGCGCCCCTTCCTCCGTCGTACGCACGGCAAACACTTCCTGTGCCGCCCGCTTCAACACACGCCCGTCGACGACGTGCTTACCCTCTACATACGCCCCCAAAAGCGCGCGGTCACAAATCAGATTCAATACCCGCGGCACCCCGCCACTTAGGCGGTACAAATCGGTTACCAGACGCGACGGGAACAAGGGGCGAGTCGCCCCGGCAATGTCCAGGCGATGCTTGATATAGGCGGCCACCTCGTCGCGGCTCAAGGGATCGAGGTGGTAGCGCGCCACGACGCGCTGCGCCAATTGCCGCAGCGATTGGGATGCCAGCATGGTGGCCAATTCCGGCTGGCCGATCAGGATAATCTGCAGCAGCTTACGCTGGTGCGTCTCCAGGTTGGTTAGCAGGCGCATCTGCTCCAGCACGTCGGACGAGAGATTTTGCGCCTCGTCGATGATCACGACGGCGTGGCGACCCTTGGCGTGCCCCGCGAGCAGGAAATCGTTGATCGCGTCGACCGTCTGCTTGAGCGAAGGCGCACTGCCTTCGACCGTGATATGGAATTCCGTGCACAGCGTGGCCAGCAGGTCTTCCACGGTGAGCTTGGGATTGAAGATATAGGCCAGGTCGCAGTTGTCCGGCACCTGCTCCAGCAGGCAGCGGCAGACCGTGGTCTTGCCGGCACCCACTTCGCCGGTCAGCACCACAAAGCCGCCCTCGCCGCTCAACCCATATAAGAGATGCGCCAGCGCCTCCTGGTGGCGCTTGCTCATATAGAGATAGCGCGGATCAGGAGCGATCGAAAACGGTGCTTCGGTGAGGGCAAAGTGCTTGAGATACATGGCCGACCTCGGGACGAGTCGGCGATTTTCGCATGAAGATGGTCTTTTCTGGCGACACGCGTGTCAGTTCGGCGTATTCGCGTGGAAAACTACGACAGGCGCAGGCTTGGCGTTGTATTTGCCACCACTCGCCTTGGCCTTGGCTCAATACAGTTGATTGGTCACCAAGTCCTTCAGCGCCTCGCCAAGCGCCGACACCTCAAGGCCCGGCAGCGCTGTCTGGTCCACCAGCATCTGCGCCATGCTGGGCAGTGCATCGGGCGCAGGCCAAGTATCGTGGCGCCACAATTTGGAGCGGTTCGCCGCCCTGCCGCAATGCAGGTAGGCCTCTTCTACCTCGACGTGGATCGCGAACTGCGGCTGCTTGCCCTGATGCACAAGCCGCTCAAGCCATTCGGGATTCCTGCTGACAACGGCGCGACCGTTGATGCGCAACAGCTCGTCCCGGCCGGGGACGGCAAACAGCAGTCCGACATGTCCGGTCTCGATGATGTTGCGCAAGGTATCGGCGCGCCGGTTGCCGGGACGTTCCGGAATCAGGATAGAGCCGTCGGCCAACACATGAACAAATCCCGCCGGATCGCCGCGCGGTGATACGTCGACTCGCCCATCCGCGCCGTACGACCCGATGTCCACCCAAGGGGACAGGGCAATAAACGCGCGCATATGGACGTCGAGCGCTGGTCGAATCTTGGCCTGGACCAGGGCGCTCGGCTCAGCGATGTACTCGCGCAGCTGGGCGACTGAGCGGATAAGGTGGTCGGTCATATCGTTCATGTCGGGTAAGTTTACGCGGCGCCTCTGAAGCCGACACCGCCGCACGCAGCCAAAGACGGGACAGATTCAGACAACCGGGGCGACCTCGGCGAAACTGGGCAATACCAGTAAACTGCTGGCATGCATTCATGGGCCAGGGACGCCTGGATTCCAGACCACTATCAATCACCCCACCCCAACTTAGACACAAATACAACACCACTTGGCAGCCATCAGGAGCGCAGGGAGTCGGCCATCTCGCCGAGGCCTAGCAGGCACAAGCATTACAGCACCTTGGCGTGAGATGGAGCTACATAAGCAGTCCCCCAATTATTAAACATGTATTACGGAACTGTTGACACCACCCATCGAGTGGTATTGAATAGGTTTGTATTCAATTGGTATTAGCCAGTTGCGGTCCCGTGGGTAAACAGGGAGTACGTGTACAGATGGCTTTCGAGTATCTCATTGGCGTAGATGGCGGCGGCACCGGTACCCGGGTCGTCGTTGCGGACGCCCATGGTCGCGAGCTGGCCCGCGCCTCCGGCGCCCCATCTGCACTGGGACTGGGCATTCCTTCTGCATGGCAAGCCATTGATGAAACGATAAGCCGAGCATTCGGTGACATAGGAAAGACCAGCTGGTCTCATGCCGCCTGTGCCATCGGCCTGGGTCTATCTGGCGTGCACAATGCGCAGTGGGAACAAGCCTTTACTCAAGCGGCGCCAGGCTTTGCCGCACTGACCGTGGCGACCGACGGCTTCACTACGCTATTAGGGGCCCATGCGGGGCAACCCGGCGCCATCGTGGCCGTGGGTACCGGCATAGTCGGAGAAGCCTGGTTTGGTGGCCAGAAGAAGCACACGGTATCGGCCTGGGGCTTCCCGAGCGGCGACGAGGGTAGCGGCGCGTGGATAGGCCTCAAGGCAGCACAACTGGCCGAACGCGCGCTCGATGGTCGTGCCGCACGCGGCAAATTGGCCGATGCGGTCATCGCCTACTTCGGCGGCACGATCGATGCCACTTTTGCCTGGTTAGGTCGCGCCACGCAGACCACTTTTGCCCAACTGGCACCACTGGTATTGCAGACCGGTGCGGATGACGAAGCGGCCATGGGTATCTTGCACGCTGCCGGCAAGGAGATCGCCGCTGTCGCGCAAGCACTCGACCCCGACGCACAGCTGCCGATCGCGCTCTGCGGCGGACTAGCCGACGCGCTCCGCCCCTGGATGCCAGACAGCCTCACCCAGCGCGCCCAAGCGCCTAAGAGCGATTCGGCCAGCGGCGCCATCTATCTGATCAAGGAGCGCGTACATGGATAAGGCCCGTGTGAACGCCCTGCTCGCGCTTCGACCCGACGCCAGTAGCGATACGCCTCTTTACCTGCAGGTAGCCAATCGCCTGGCCGCCGCCATCAGCTCGGGCCTGTGGCACGCGGACGAGGCACTGCCATCCGAGCGTACCTTGTGCGAAACGCTGGATATCTCGCGCGTCACCGCGCGTAAGTCGCTGGATGTGCTGTTCGAGCAGGGTCTGATCGTGCGCCGCCAAGGTTCCGGCACCTATATCGCACCGCGCCTGGTGCAACCGCTGTCTCGCCTAAGCAGTTTTTCCGAGGAAATCCGCAACCGTGGCTTCGCCCCCGGCTCGCGCTGGCTCACCCGTGAGATTGGTATCGCCAACCAGGACGAGGTCCTGCGCCTGGGCCTGTCGCCCGCCGCCAACGTCGCCAAGCTCAAGCGCCTGCGCACGGCCGACGATACGGTAATGGCTGTTGAAATGAGCACGGTGCCCTACCGCTACCTGCCGGACCCGGCACGCATGGGCGATTCGCTCTATGCCTACCTCGACGCACACGGTACGCCAGTGGTACGCGCGCTCCAACATATCAAGGCCGTGAACGCGGGCGACGAGATTGCCCTGATGGCCGGCATCCCGGTCGGTTCTGCCATGCTGATGATTACCCGGATCGGCTACCTGGAAAGCGGGCTCCCCATCGAGCTCACGCATTCCTACTGCCGTAATGATTACTACGATTTTGTCGCAGAACTGCGCAGATAAGACCAAAGAACCAACGATATGCAAACGCTGCAAGGCAATATTCTGACACCCCAGGGCTGGCAACACGGCAAGCTCCAGTTCGATGCACGCATCACTGCCATCGAAGGCGAACCGCGCGACCCGGTCGGCAACGGCGACGACATCGTCCTGCCCGGCTTTATCGACCTGCACGTGCATGGCGGCGGTGGCCGCGATGTGATGGAAGGCGGCGACGCGCTGAGCGTGATCGGCCGCACCCACGCGCGCCATGGCACAACCAGCCTGCTCGCCACCACGATGACGGCGCCGAAGCGCGATATCGAGCGCGCACTGTCCGGCGTCGCTGCGGCCATGGAGCATCGCGCCGAGCACGGCTCCCGCGTACTGGGCGTGCACCTGGAAGGCCCCTATATCAACCCGGGCAAGCTGGGGGCCCAGCCCAACTACACGCGGGACGGCCTGATCGACGAGATCGACGGCTTCCATGCCCAGGCTGCCATCAAAGTGCTCACGCTGGCACCGGAAGTCCATGGTCACATGGACCTGATCGGCGAACTGGTGACGCGCGCCATCCGAGTCCAATTGGGACACACACTGGGCAGCTACGAAGACGGCGTGGAAGCGCTCAAGCGCGGCGCTACCAGCTTCACCCATCTGTTCAA
>JAFAKZ010000170.1 GCA_019234745.1 Burkholderiales bacterium | reverse complement strand
TGCGCGATGCGGTGCGGGTCCTGGATGTCCGGGTTCTGCTGCTGGTCCGGCGGCATGTACGCGGCCCACATGCCGGTCGAGTGCTGGTCCCAGGTCTCGCCGCCGTCGTCCGTGCGCCACACGCCGCCGCAGGAGATGCCCAGCACGATGGTCTGGCTGTCGCGCGGGTCGACCAGCACGGAATGGATGCCTGCGCTGTCGTAGCCGCCGCCGAACCACTTCGGCCTGGCGGGCTGGTCCCACAGCGGCTGGTTGAGCGTCCAGCTGCGCCCCGCATCCACCGAGCGGAACAGGCCGGCCGGGATGCAGCCGGCCCAGAGTTCGCGCGCATTGCCCGTCATGGTCCACACCTGTTCGACGGACGGTTCACCGGCCGTGCCAGCCGGGAAGGCGGGGGGTGTCAGCTCCGTCCAGGTCTGGCCGCCGTCATTACTGCCATGCAGCTTGGGGCCAAAATGACCCTCGTTCAGCGCTACCCACCAGTTGTCGCCGTCCACATGGATGGCGCTGACCGGCTTGCCTACCAGAAGGTGAGTAGCCATTTGCCAGCTGCCGGCGTGGCGGCGGAATACGAACAAGCCTTTGCGGCTGCCTGCGAGCAAGGTATCGCTCATTGCCTAACCTCCGGAGAGAGCCTGCATGACATAGATTTCCGTATCGGCCAGGACGGGGGCGTCGAGGCCGTCGCGACGCAGTTCGCCATCGATGAACAGGGCGATATGGCGGCGCAGCGCGCCCTGTTCAGTCAGCACGTAGCTGCGTAGCTGCGGGTGTTGCGTGAATACGATTTCCAGCGCTGCGCGTGGCGTGCCTGCTGCCACATCGACGGGTGCCGTGGGCGCGTGTTGCCGCAGATGATGGGTAAATGCGATGGTCGGCATGGTTTGACACAACGGTTGCACAAGCAGAACAAGCATCGTTATAGCCGATAGCGCTATCATCATGAGCTTCGCAGGTACACGAATCAACCATATCGATATGCCCTACCTTGCCGAACCGCCATTCCGCCACGACCAGCCGCGCCGCGTGGGCGTCCTGCTGATCAACCTGGGCACGCCCGAGGCGCCGACGCCTGCGGCCGTGAAGCCCTATCTGCGCGAATTCCTGTCCGACCCGCGCGTGGTGGAAATCCCACGCTTGGCCTGGCTGCCTATCCTGCACGGGCTCATCCTCACGCGCCGCCCCAAGCAGTCCGCCGCCAAATACGCCGCCATCTGGACGCGCGACGGCTCGCCCCTGGCCATCCATACGCGGGCGCAGGCCAAGCTGCTGCAGGGTTATATGGGCAGTAATGGCGTGCAGGTGCAGGTCGACTGGGCCATGCGCTATGGCAAGCCTTCGGTTGCCGACAAGTTGCAGGAGATGAAGGCGGCCGGCTGCGATCGCATCCTCGTCGTGCCGCTCTACCCGCAATATGCGGCGTCCAGCACGGGGAGCGCGATGGATGCTGTGGCGGCGGCCATACAACAGCAGCGCAACCCGCCGGAGCTGCGCTTTCTCAAGCACTTCCACGACGCACCGGAATACATCGACACCCTGGCGCGCCGCGTGGAGGCGCATTGGCAGCGCGAGGGGCGGGGCAACCATCTATTGATGAGTTTCCACGGCGTGCCGAAGTTCAGCCTGGAGAAGGGCGATCCTTATCACTGCGAGTGCCAGAAGACGGCACGGCTATTGGCCGAGCGCCTGGAGCTGACGGCCGGTGAATACTCGGTTACTTTCCAGTCCCGCTTTGGCCGTGCCGAGTGGCTGCAACCCTATACGGCGGAAGCGCTCAAGCGGCTGGGCAGGCAGGGCGTGGGCAAGCTCGACGTGATCTGCCCCGGCTTCGTGGCCGACTGCCTGGAGACGCTTGAAGAGATCGCCATGGAAGGCAAGGCGACCTTCATATCGGCCGGTGGTGGCGAGTTACGCTATATCCCGGCGCTCAATGCAGGGCCGGATTGGATACATGCCCTGGCTGCCATCCTTACCCCCCACCTTGGCGGCTGGGCCAACACCGACGATGCGGCCGCCTTGCGCCAGCGTGCCGCGCGCGCGACCGCCATGGGAGCGAAAAGCTGATGCGCCTGATCCTGATCGAAGACGACCCCGACCTGGCCGACGCGCTGAGCATCAACCTCGCGCGTAGCGGCTACGAGGTGCTGCACGTGGCCGATGGCCTGGTGGCGGAAGTGAAGCTGCTGAGGGAAGAAGCGGATGCCGCCATCCTGGACCTCGGCCTGCCTGGCCAGCACGGCCTGACCCTGTTGCGCCATGTACGGCCGCAAAAGCCCAACCTGCCCATCCTGATCCTCACGGCTTTCGACGGTGTGGAAGACCGTGTGGCCGGGCTGGACGCTGGCGCCGACGACTACCTGGTCAAGCCCTTCCAGTTCGTCGAGTTGGAAGCGCGCCTCAAGGCCTTGCTGCGCCGCACGCGCAACCTGCCCAGCGACCAGCTGCAAGTCGGCCGCCTGCGCCTGGACCGCGGCGGCCAGCGCGCCTGGGCAGGTGACGCACCACTCGACCTGTCGGCGCGTGAGCTGGCCGTGCTGGACGTGCTGATGAGCCAGCGCGAACGCGTGGTAACCAAGGAGCAGATCGCAGGCGAACTGGGTGGTGAGGACCTCGGCACCAATGCCATCGAGGTCTATGTGCACCGTCTGCGCAAGAAGATCGAACCGTCAGGCGTGGGCATACGCACGGTGCGTGGCCTGGGCTACTTGATCGAACCGGCGGACGATGCGGGCTGAACCCCATCCCTCGCTGCGCCGGCAGCTGATGGTATGGCTGCTGGTGCCGCAGTTGGTGCTATGGCTGGCAGCCGCCGTGGTGAGCTACGACGTGGCCGTTCGTCACGCCAACCAGACCATCGACCAAAGCCTGGCGCAATCGAGCCGGGCCTTGGCGCGGCAGGTGAAGCCGCTGGGCGACGGGCTGTATATCGACTTCCCTTCTGCCGCGCGTGAAATCTTGGAAGAAGACCCGAAGGACCGCCTGCACTATATGGTGAGCTCGCCGCCCGGCCAGTTCCTGCTGGGCGACGAGAAGCTGCCGGCACCGCCGCGCGGCAGCCAGCAGAGCTTCGATACGCCCATCTACTACGACGGCAAGCTCGATAACAAGGCCGTGCGCGTGGCTGCGCTCTACATGCCCATCGGCACGCGCGAGCACCCGCAGGTGATGTTGGTGCAGGTGGCCAAGAGCACCTCCGCGCGCGCTGCCATCGCGGCAGAGATCTTGACCGATACCGTCACTCCGCTGGCCGTACTGATGCTGGCAACCAGTGTCATCGTCTGGGCCGGCATCGCGCACGGCTTGTCGCCCTTGCGGCGCCTGCGCCGGCAGGTGGAGCACCGCACGACGCGCGACCTGGCGCCACTGGAGTTGGACAATGCGCCGGCCGAAGTGAAGGACCTGGCCGGCGCGCTGAACAATCTGCTGGGCGAGGTCGGCAAGCAGGTGGCCAATCAACGCCGCTTTATCGCCGATGCGGCGCATCAGCTGCGTACGCCGCTCGCTGGCCTGAAGTCGCAAACGGAGGTGGCGCGGCGCGAGCTGCAGGAGGCGTCACCCGACCTGGAACGGGTGCGCCAACGTATCGATAGGCTAGAGACAAGCGCCGACCGTGGCATACGCCTGGTGAACCAGCTGCTGGCCCTCGCCCGGGCCGAGCCGGACGCGCCGATGACCCGTAACCCGGTCGACCTGAGTCGCCTCTTGCGTGAACTATGCCGCGAAGTCGCTCCGCGTGCGGTCGCCAAGCGCCTGGATTTGGCCGTGGATGGCATGGAAGAACCTTGCCTGATTTCCGGCAACGAGGGCCTCTTGCGTGAACTGTTTGCCAATCTGCTGAACAACGCGGTGGCCTATACGCCGGCCGGTGGCGAGATTACGGTGGAACTGCGTGACCATGCCGGCGCACCGGACGTACTGATCAGCGATACGGGGGAGGGTATCCCCATGGAAGAGCGCGACGCCGTGTTCGAGCGCTTCTATCGCGGCGCACGGCAGGCCAATGAGATCGGCTGCGGACTAGGGCTGCCCATTGCACGCGAGATTGCGCGGCGGCACGATGCGACGATCACGCTACGCGACAATGAGCCGCACGGTTTGGTGGTGCTGGTGCATTTTGGCCTGAGCCACTAGGACGGTAGTCGACTGGCACTAGCCAGGCTGCACCAAATTCTCCGGTGCCGCTTCCAGGACCGTATCCAGCGCTGCCATCAGCTCGCTCAGCAGCGTACAGAATGCATCGAGCATGGGTTCGGCTGAATTAGGCGTCACGCCGACGGCCAATGCGTGCTCCAAGGCTGCGGCCGATTCGGCGAACGCTTCCGCGCCCATATAGGCGGCCACCGATTTCAGGGAGTGCGCGATGCGCTGTACTTCCGCCAGATCGCGGTCCAGGAACGCCTGCCGTACGCGGTCGTCCGTGACGGCATGGTTGCTGCGGAAGCCAGCCAGGATATGGATGTAGCGCTCATACTTGCCGCTCAGCCGGCGCAGGCCGATATTCAGGTCGATGCCGGGGTAGGTGGGTAACACAGGCATGTCGTCTGAGCGCGCCGCTTCTTTGGGCGGCGGTACGTCAACGTTGCCTGTCGCCCGTGGCGGCAGCCAGCGCAGCATGATTGCGTAGAGCTGCGCGGGGTCGAGCGGCTTTGCCAAATAGTCGTTCATGCCTGCCTTGAGGCAGCGCTCACGGTCGCCCGATAGTGCATGCGCCGTCGTGGCGATGATGGGCAGCGCTGCGAATTGTGGATTGCGGCGTATGCGTTCGACCGCACGGATGCCATCGAGCACGGGCATCTGCACATCCATCAGCACCAGGTCGAAGGTGTGCGCCAGCAGCATGTCGATGGCGGCTTCGCCGTTGCCAGCATGGAAGAATTGGGCACCCACATCGGCCAAGTACGCCTCGGCAATCTGGCAGTTCACCTCGTTGTCTTCCGCTACCAGGATGCGGGTACCGTGCAGACGCGCCAAGCTCGATGCCGACGCATCATGCCCGGCGCCACCCAGGCCGGCGACGTCAGTGGGAAACGACTGTAGGACCGGATCGGCTATCTGGAGTTGCACGGGAAAGCTGAATCGGCTGCCTTCGTCCGGCTCGCTTTCAACGCTAATTTCGCTACCCATCATGGCGACCAGCTGTTTGCAAATGGCCAGGCCCAGGCCCGTGCCGCCATATCGCCGCGTGATCGATTCGTCGGCTTGGGCGAAGGGCTCGAACAAGCGCTGCATCTGCTCCGCGTTCATGCCTATGCCCGTGTCGCTGACGCTGAAGTGCAGGGTGGCGTGGTGGTGCGCTCGCTCAATAAGTTCGATGGCGATGCGTACCTCGCCTTGTGGCGTGAACTTCACGGCATTGCTGGCCAGGTTGATCAACACTTGGCCTAGGCGCAGCGGGTCGCCAAGTAGTGCGCGCGGGACATCGGTGCCGACATCGCAGCGGAATACGAGGCCCTTGGCGTCTGCCCGGTGTTGGACCATGGTGCGCACGGCATGGACGACTTCATCGAGGTCGAAGCGGATGGCGTCGATGTGCAGCATGCCCGCTTCGATCTTGGCAAAGTCGAGCACGTCGTTGATGATCAGCAAGAGGCTGTCAGTGGCTGCGCGTGTGTTTTCGAGGTACCCCCGCTGGCGCGCGTCCAGCCGCGTGCGTGCCTGCAGATGCGTCATGCCGACGATGGCGTTGAGCGGTGTGCGTATTTCGTGGCTCATGCGGGCAAGGAAGTCCGACTTCGCCTGGTTGGCGTGCTGAGCCTCGTGCGCCGCCTGCTGCAGCGAGGCTGCCCAGTAGCCAAACAGGCGATAGCCAAGGAATACGACGGAGACCAAGACGGCCGTCATCACCCAATAGGCCGCCGAGGCTGAATCGGCCGTCGTGAGCGCTGCCGTGCGCCAGGTGGCGGCATCGCTTCCTGGTGCCAGCTGAAGCAGGTTAGCGCGGTTCAGGTCGAAGGTCAGGAACAGATACAGCAATACCCCCGCCAACATGGTGAGCGCCGCTGCCATGATGCGGTGCCTGCTGTAGCGGCGCGCGGGGCTATTGCCGAAATGGCGGGTGCGCCAAGCCGCAACGGGCCCGCTGGCGAGGAAAACGAGTGGCGCGACCGTGCCCGCCGTCTGCAGGAAAGCACCCAGCCACCAGGCCTGCCAGATGCGAAACCCTTCGTGTACGCCGATATGGTTGGTATAGGTCCAGATGAAGGAACCGGCCGACCCGATGATGGCGCCGACAAAGGCCAGTACGCAGAACAGCACGATGGAGGTGGCCGAACGCAAGTCGTAGCTGATTGGGCTGGCGCGGTACACCAAGGTAAACACGGCCAAGCCGAGCGGGTCGGAAAAGGCGAACAGGGCCGCCCACGGGCCGGGCATGCCCGAGTAGAGCGCCAGGACGAAGGTCGCGAGGTAGGCGGGAATGGCGCCCCACCAGAATCCGAACCAAAGCACCCACAGGGCGCAGATGGTAAGGGGCGGGTAGGCCGTGACATAGAGCGCCATACCGCCGAAATGGACGGGTAGGCCGCTCCACTGATAGGCGATGGATGCGACACCCAGGCCGATACAGGCAAGGAGGCTGAGCAGCCAAGCTAGGCCGAGGTAGGCTCCCGCCGGCTGGTGTGCAGCATGGCGCAGGGATGACAGCGGCAGTGGATCGCTCGCCAACGCCGGCTGCGCCATACCCGGGTTACCTGCTTTCCACATCCCTTTCTCCTCGTCGTCGAAGTCTTGGCTGCTTCGCTATTCGGATGAAATATAGCCGATCAATGTGAGAATGGTGAAACAATTTGTCCTGGCTGGCTTTGAGCCGCGATATCACATCAGCCGACAAGCAATAGATGAACGCGATAGGGGCCGTGTGCGCCCAAGGTCATGGTTTGTTCGATATCGCCCGTGCGCGATGGTCCGGACACGAAATTAACGGCTCGCGGCGGGCGACCCAGGGTCGTCTGCAGGCGCTGGAAACCTTCTTCCATGGTGCGAACAATCTGGCTCGCCATGACGACGGCGATATGCGTTTCCGGCAGCAAGCTGGTAATGGCCGGCGTGGTGGCGCTGGAACACAGCATCAGCGTCCCCGTTTCAGCGATGGCCGCGAAGCAGCCCGTCAGGCCCACAAGGGTGTGCGAGTCGGCCACGGGTGCACGCACGATGCTAGCGCCCGCCCAGTCTAGCGGGTCGTACTGCGGCCAACAGACTAGCTGCTGCGGCAGCTTGTGCGACTGTAGGTAGGCCGCTACCGCCAAAGGCACCGTATCGAGTGAAGCGAGGCGTTCCGCCGTCGACTGCAGGGCGTTGGCGCGCGCCATGAAGCGGGCGATGGGGTCGTCTTCCATGACGCCGTTGGCAATGGGCGAGGCAAGGTGTGCGGGGGCGTTGCCTGATTGGGTGCGCAGGCGGGCGAGGATACGTTCGCGTGCCGTGCTCATCGGCCCATCTCCCTTTGCCGCGCCCGGTAGCGCGCCTGGAAGGTGTCGCCCGCGGGGGCGGGGAAGGTACGCCCCCTCGTCCAGCCTCCTGGCAGCGCATCGAGTTGGCCGTCGTCGGCAAGCAACGCAAGCAGCCAACTCCCCATGCGCATCGCCGGCCGGTATAGCCAGGGATTCAGCGCCAGCCAACCCCATAATCGATATACCCAGCGCTCGCGCCAGTCTTTTAGCTGGGCGGCTACCTGCCGTTCACGCAAGGTGCGTAGCATCTCCGGCAGGGGAATCTTCACGGGGCAGGCCACTTCGCACTGGCCGCACAGGGTGGCCGCGTTGGGCAGGTCTGGTGCGGCGGCGAGGCCGAGGAAGCTGGGTGTGAGCACGGAACCCATGGGGCCGGGGTAGACCCAGCCATAGGGGTGGCCGCCGATATTCTGGTACACGGGGCAGTGGTTCATGCAGGCGCCGCAGCGTATGCAGCGCAACATCGGGCGCAGCTGCTCATCCGCCAGCAGCTTGGAGCGGCCGTTGTCGAGCAGCACGATATGCATGGCGACGGGCCCCTCCACAGCACCCTTGTCGCGCGGCCCCGTAAGCATCGATACATAGTTGCTGATGGGCTGGCCCGTAGCTGAACGTGTAAGCAGGCGTACCAATGTCGCCGCGTCGTCCAGCGTCGGCACCACCTTCTCGATACCCGTGATGGCGACGTGCACGCGTGGCAGGGTCGTGCACAGCCGGCCGTTGCCCTCGTTCGTCACGATCATGGCGCTGCCCGTTTCCGCGATCAGGAAGTTGGCACCCGAGATGCCCATATCGGCTGCCAGGAACTTCGGCCGCAGCACTTCGCGCGCCTCGCGGCATAGGCCGGCAATATCCTCGCGCCAGGCGTCGTCCTTGCGCTCGCGCGCATGGTGCGCGGCAAACAGGTCGGCGACCTCTTCCTTATTCTTGTGGATGATGGGCGCCACGATATGGCTGGGGCGTTCCTTGGCAAGCTGGATCACGTACTCGCCCAGGTCCGTCTCGACAACTTCGACGCCCTGCGCCGCCAGTGCCTCGTTCAGTTCGATCTCTTCCGTCACCATGGATTTCGACTTGACGACGGTCTTCACGCGCTCGGCACGGGCAATCTCGCCCACGATGCGGCGCGCGTCCGCTGCATCCTCGGCCCAATGCACCGTCACGCCGCGCGCTGTGGCAGCTGCCTCGAAGCGTTCCAGCCAGCCGGCGAGGTCGGCCAGCACGGTATCGCGCACGCGTTGCCCGGCTTCGCGCAGGGCTTCGAAATCACCGAATTCCTGCGCGGCGGCAGCGCGGCCTTTGACGAACTTGATGGGAATGCGCGCAAGCGAGCGCTGCAGCTGCGGGTCGGCCAGCTTGGCGCGGGCCGATTGCTTGAACATGAGCGATTCGTTGGCGTGCATGGGGTGCGTTGTCGAGAATCGAGTCGATTCCACCAGTATGCACTACGGAGCGTCGCGTTGGCGCAGGACGTAGGTTGGGCTTCGCGGCGCTCAGCCCAACCTACGGATGTAGCTCAGTTTTTCGGCTTGCTCCCCAAGCCCGCCAATAAATTCGCCAGCTTGGCCTTGCCTTCTTCCTTCGACACGGCGGGCCCCTTGTTCGCGGCCAGGCGCCCGCTGATGCGGATATCGTCCATGGGCAACTCGCGCAGGAAGCGGCTGGGTTCCACGATGCTCCATTCGCCCGCACGCTTGCGCTTGCCGCAATAGCTGATGGTGAGGCTGCGCTGGGCGCGTGTGATGCCCACATACATCAGGCGGCGCTCTTCCTCCACCATGCCGCCGTCGATGGATTGCTGGTGCGGCAGGATGCCTTCCTCGCAGCCCACCAGGTAGACGTGGCCGTATTCCAGGCCCTTGGAGGCGTGCAGGGTGGAGAGGCGCACGGCGTCCGGCTCTTCCTCGTCACGGCCATCCAGCAGTGTGATCAGGGCGATCTTCTGCGTCATGTCGACCAGGGTGTCGCCATGTTCTTCCGCGCGGCGGTCGAACCAGGTAACCAGCTCCAGCACGTTCTTCCACTTGATTTCGGCCGGGCGTGGTTCCTCCGATTCATACAGCCAGGTTTCGTACTCGATGGCCGTCAGCACTTCCTTGAGCAGCGCACCGGCTGGCTCGCGCGTGGCGCGGCCCTGGATGCGGTTGATGAAGGCGCAGAAGGTTTCCAGCGCCTCGTATTGCGCCGTCTGGATCAGCTC
>JAFAKZ010000151.1 GCA_019234745.1 Burkholderiales bacterium | reverse complement strand
GGTGCGAGAAGTCCTTGAGGTCCTGCACGATCTTGCGCACGCGCAATACGCCTTCGCCCGTCTCATCGAGCAGCGCGGCCATGTCGTCGCGGATGAACTGATAGTCGCAGGCCTGGCGCGCCTGCGCCATGGCATCGAGCTGGGCTGAGTCGCCCGCCTCCTTGACGATAGCCTCGTCCCGGTCGACCAGCGCGACCAGATCCCCCAGGTAGTTCTTCAGCGTGCCGAGGTTGGAGTTGACGTAGCCGATGGGGTTGTTGATCTCGTGCGCAACGCCGGCCGCGAGTTGGCCGATCGAGGCCATTTTCTCCTGTTGCAACAGCTGCCCCTGTACGGCTTCCAACTGGCGGTTGAGGGCCGTCAGCGAGGCGATGTGGCGCTCCCGCTCTGCCGCGCTGGCGCGTAGCGCGCTGATGTCGCGTGCGATCAACGACAAGTGGCTGATCTCACCATTTTCACCGGCATGCCCCAGCACCACAGCCAAGGTCGGTACCGGCACGTCGTCGTGGCGCATCAGCGTGGTCTCGCCGGTCCAGCGACTGCTGCGTGCCAGCATGGGTGCGAGTTCGTCGAACCAATCCACACGGTGCCCGCCGTAGTGCCAGTCCTGTTCGCCCAGGCCGTAGAAGTCGGCACAGGCCCCATTCATATAGAGCACCTTCCCCGCGCTGTCGCAGGTGCCAATCAGGTCCGAGGTATTCTCCACCAGCGCCACCAGGCGCCTATGCTCAGCCGACAGCCGCTTGACCGAGCTGATATTGGTCTGGGTGATGACGACGCCGCCACCTTCGCGCTGCCAGGGCGTGGCATTGAGCCAGAACCACTCCTGCCCATCGCGCGTGGTGTCGCGGTATTCCAGGTTGAATTGCAGCTTGCGTAACTCCATGACGTCGCATATGCCATGCAGGATAGCGGCCGCGTAGGGATGGTCATGCCCGATCAGGAAACGCAGAAAATTGTCGCCCTGAGTTAGCGCGTGCAGGGAATCGGAGGCAGCGTGGCCTTGTCGGTAGCGCTCCCACGAAGCATTGGTCAGCAGGGCGTTGCCGCTGCTGTCGAGTACGACGACCTGCTCCGGGAGGGACGACAGGATGCTTTCGATCAGCGACTGGGGTTCGCCCAGCGCGGCATCGGCGGACGCGGTCGCCGCTCCGGCCAGTTGCGGTTCGTCCATCAAGGCGCTTCCTCCTGCCTGTCGGGCACGCAGCCCTTGTTTGTTCTTCTACCATCATAGAACATGGCCAAGCAGCACTATTATCTTGTCGGAAAACAATATATGGACTTCGCGCCCGAACTGATCCAAGCCTTGCGAGAAGCGCGTCACGTCGTCGTCTTCACGGGCGCGGGCGTATCGGCGGAAAGCGGCATCCCCACTTTTCGGGATGCGCTGAGCGGCCTATGGTCGCACTTCGATGCGGAACAACTGGCCACACCCGAGGCGTTCGAAGCCGACCCGGCGCTCGTCTGGGGCTGGTATGAATGGCGCCGCCGCGCGGCAGCCCGCGCCCAGCCGAACCCGGCGCACCTTGCTATCGCCCGTATGGCAGGCCTGGTGTCGCAATTGCAGGTGGTGACACAGAATGTAGACGACCTACACGAGCGTGCGGGCAATGCAGACGTTATCCACCTGCACGGCAATATCGCACAACCTTACTGTCAGCGCTGTCGGCGGCCCCACGCCGTCGCTAGCGACAACGGCACCGAGATGGGCGACGGCCAACGTCTGACGCCGCCGCGCTGCACCGCTTGCGGCGGTACTGTGCGACCCGGCGTGGTGTGGTTTGGCGAATCACTGCCGCAAGACGCCTGGAACAGTGCGGAAGCGGCCGTGCGCAGCTGCGACCTGCTGGTCTGCGTAGGCACCTCGGGCCTCGTGCAGCCGGCCGCCATGCTGCCCGTGTTCGCAGCACGCGCGGGTGCGGCGACCATCCAGATCAACCCGGACCCGACGCCGCTTAACGAGCATGTGCGCTGGAATCTGCAGGGACCGGCCGGGAAGGTGTTGCCGGTACTCGTGGGGCAAACTTGGGCGTAGACTGGTGTCATCAATCGACTATTCGGCCGACCAACCTGGTAGACCAAGCAAAGATTGGAATCATCGTGCGCCCCACCCTCCTCACCCGCATCGCCCCGCTGCTGCTCGCCTTGGCCTGTGGCTTTGCAGCCGCCAGTGAAAACGACGTCGCCTTCGCCGCCTACAGCAACGGCGATACGGCGCAGGCGGCCGAGCGCTACCGGCGCCTGGCCCAGGGAGGCAACCCGCTGGCCGAATTCAACTACGCGATGATGCTCAAGCGCGAAGAGATTCCCGGAGATAAGGCCGATTGGCGTGAATGGCTGCGCAAGTCGGCCGACCATGGCGTGATGAATGCCGCCTACCTGCTGGGCGTGGCCTATGAG
>JAFAKZ010000024.1 GCA_019234745.1 Burkholderiales bacterium | reverse complement strand
GGCTACAACTCCTTTTTCGGCCCCAATGGCGAGGTTCTGGGTATCGTGCCCGACATCGCGCGCGAACTCGCCGACCGCACCCACTGCAAGCTCAGTGTGGACGTCACGCCACCCGCCCGCGTCCGGGCGATGGGCGATATTGGGAATTCGGACATCATTGCCCTTGCCGCCGTCCGCAACGCCAAGTCGTGGCTATACGTGCCGCTGCTGGCCTCGACGACCGATCTGGTAGTTTCCTCGTCCTTGCATATTCGCGATGCCGAGGCGGCGCGGCACGATCCCCGCTTGATATTCGGCCGCGTTGCCGGCCTTTACTATGGCGAATGGGGCGAACTGTTCGTCGGCGACTTGCAAGCTGCGCAGGTCGACGAATCGCCCAACGTCGAGTCGCTCTATCGCAAGCTCAAGTACGGGCGCGTCAATGCGACGATCGGCTTTCCGCTGCTCTACTTGCGTAACCTGGACCTGATGGACGTGCGCCGCGATGTGGAGATCATCCACGTGGCCGATGCGCCACGAACCCCTTTGGGCCTGAGCTTCGCCGTCAACCGCTTCGACGCCGCCGACCTCGCGCTGCTGTCGAGGGCGGCGAACGATATGCTGGCCGACGGTGCCCTGCTCAAGATACTTTCCCGCTGGGTAGACCCGGCCATGGCCAAAGAGCAACTCTGGCACGCGGACAGGGATACGCCCTTGCTAAGCCAACGCAGGCATTGACGCGACGTCAGACCAGGTTCCTGCCCAGCTTCCTTTCCAGTACCTTGAGCGGCGAACTGTCCGGCTGATGCAGGCCGGCTACGGGCAGGTGCATGGTCTGCTCGAACATATACTGACCGGACATGGCGGCGTGCGGCGTCTGGTCGGAGAAGCACACCCAGGTGGCGCCGGGCGGGAAGGGCATGCGCGTCTGCACGCCGTCGCGTTGGTAGGCCAGGTCGGCCTTCATGCGGTCGTGCATCTGCAACATATAGTGGTCGTACTCGCTGCGGCGCGACTTGGTGATGTGCAGCGCGTGCAGGACGGCGGCGCTGCCGGGGATGGGCCGGCTGATAGCGGGTGCGAGGCGGTCGGCCAGGTCGTGGAAGCGCTCGCCCACGCGCCATACGCGTGGTTCGCCGTTCGGGTTCACATTGCTGAACACGCGCAGGATGCGTTCGCCATGGTTGGGGCGCGAGGGGAAGGCGTCCACGTGCAGGCGGCTGTCGTCCTTGCGCCAGGATGTCTCGCGCCCTTCCACGCGGGCTGTGCGATAGCTGGTCTGTGCCACGCGCAGGTTGGCCGCATAGTGGGGGAACAGGCTGGTGATCAGGCCCACGGCGCTAGTGCGGAAGCGCGCCACCATGGCCTTGAGCCGCGCCAGGTCTTCCGCGCTGCCCTGCGCACCCTTGAGTTGGTCGCGCTCGCCGTCGTAGGCGATGTTCTTGGCCTTACCGTCGCCCCAGGTTGGTGACAGGAAGGACTTCTCGGCGTCGGTCATCACGAAGGGCAGCTGCGGGAAATACAGCACCTTGCCGTCTTCCAGGGCGGTGGCCAGGGCACCCGTGTCGGCCGGGCTGGTCCAGTCGGTTTGATCTACGGTGACGATACGGTCCTGCATTCATGCCTCGCTTGCGAGAAAAGGGTCGATTACAACGGCAAGGGCCGTGGGCCGTCTTGCGCGAAATCAACGCATTATCCCATATCACGCCAAGACCATCGCGGCGGACCAGCCCCTCCGGGTAGAATGCCGGCCATGCCGAGAATCCTGCTGGTTCGCCTGTCCTCCATGGGCGACATCATCCACAACCTGCCTGCCGTGAGCGACCTGGTCGCGCACCTGCCCGACGCACGCCTCGATTGGGTCGTGGAAGAAGGCTTCGCGGAACTGCCGCGCCTGCACCCGGCCATCGACCGCATCATCCCCATCGCCATGCGGCGCTGGCGGCGCAGCCTCATGAAGGCGGAGACGCGCCAGGAGATCGCCACCCTGCGCCGCACCCTGCGCGAGACGCACTACGACCTGGTGCTGGATTCGCAGTGCCTGATCAAGAGCGCCATCGTCGCCCGCGCGGCCGGCGCGCCCGTGTACGGCATGGACTGGCCCAGCAGCCGCGAGCACCTGGCCAGCCTGTTCTACCAGCGCCGTTTCTCCGCGCCATGGAGCCTGCACGCCGTCGAGCGCTACCGCCTGCTCAGCGCCAGCGCCTTCGATTACAAGGCGGTCGGGCCGGTGAACTATGGCCTCACGCCGCCCGCCCTGGTGCAGGCGTGGCGGCCGAGCGGACCTTACGCCGTACTGCTCACGGCCACCAGTCGCGATGACAAGCTGTGGCCGGAGGAAGACTGGATCGCGCTGGGCCAGCTGCTGCATGCCGATGGCCTGGCCGTCGTGCTGCCCTGGGGCAGCGCCAAGGAACGCGAGCGTGCCGAACGCATCGCCGGCGTGCTGCCCAACGCCACCGTAGCGCCACGCATGAGCCTGACGGAAGGGGCGCGCCTCTTGGCCGACGCCAAGGTGGCCGTGGGCGTCGACACAGGCCTCGCCCATCTGGCCGCTGCCGTGGGCGTGCCCGTCGTGGCCATCTATACGTCCACCGATCCGAACGCGACGGGCGTGCTGGCCGCCAGCCGCGCCGTGAA
>JAFAKZ010000414.1 GCA_019234745.1 Burkholderiales bacterium | reverse complement strand
TATGGCTGGGGCGCGAGCCGCGCGAAACCTTCGGCGTGCTGTTCCTCGACTCCCAGCATTGCATGCTGGCAGCCGAAGTGCTGTTCGAGGGCACCATAGACCAGGCCGTCGTGCACCCGCGCGAGATCGTCAAGCGCGCGCTGGCGCACAATGCCAGCGCAGCCATCATCGCTCATAACCATCCGTCTGGCTCGCCGCAGCCCAGCGACGCGGACGTCCACCTGACGGCACGCGTGCAAACGGCGCTGCAGCTGGTAGATGTACGCCTGCTCGACCATTTCGTCGTTACGGCTCACGCCACCGCCTCGCTGGCCGAACTGGGGCGCATGCCACGACCGCTTGTCGCTGAAATCGTCTAGGCGCTGTAACTCCTCCCCGGTCGACCGATATCAGGGCTACAACAGGCCGTGACAGGCGGCCGGGAGAGCAGAAATGGTCATCACACAATCCCAGCTGGCGCTGACGGGCGGCTACGCCCTTTCCGTAACGCAAGACACCCAGGTTTCCGTCAGCCTGGCCTCTGCCGCCTCGTCGACCGGCGACACCGTCGTCAGCCTCTCCACCCACGCCAGCACCCTGCTTCAACTCAATGCGACCTCGGCCGCCTCGACGCTCGCCCCGGAAAAGCAGGCTATCTGGATGCTCATCAAGGCCCTGATCAAGCGCCTGACGGGCCGCGACGCCACCCTTGAGGTCGTTGCTCCAACGGCGCCCGCCGACGTCCCGCCCACAGAGGCAACATCCGCATCAGTCCAAAGCACGACAACCACCACGACCTCACTTGACGTCTCCGCCAGCGGAGAAGTCACGACGGCAGACGGGCAGACCATCAACGTCAACGCCCAACTTTCGCTGTATCAGCAAACCACTGAATCGAATAGCCTGGATGCGGGCAGCGCTGCCACGCAGCAAGAACAGCTGGTCATGAACTTTAGCGCCAGCTCGGCCAGTTAGTCGGCCCCGGGGGCGATCGACGTATAGTCGGCAGAAACGCAACGGTCGCCTGCCGACAATAGCCGGTACATTGCCTCGCACACACAGCGGTTTGGAAGAGAACGGCACGGCCGGAATAGTGCGGCGGGTTGTTCTATCCACCTGACCGAACGGGCAGGCTGGTACGGTATTGCACTACGGGCCACGCCATCGTCGCTGCCACAAAATGAAATATCATATTTAATTTCAACAACTTGCAATTATTCGCAATCTAACGGTTCATCAGCGAATCCAGTGTTGCGACTTGCTCGCCATAGACTAGGCAACATGCCACGACCGCCCCCGGTGAAGCCTTGTTGTATGCGGGATTCACGGCAATAGCCCGGGTTTTTCCCAACGTTGACAAGTATTCTGGCGTGGGCGCAATATTCCGCACGCATTTTGGCTCTAATAGTGAGTGGCGGACGCGCTCCAATACTCGTTTCAACCGGCATTACCGTGTTATTAGTCAAAAGGGGAAAGTTCATGACCTTGGCTCGTTATAGCCTGATCGCGTCGGCCGTCCTGGCACTTGCAGCTTGCGGCGACAAGAAAGAAGCTCCGGCCGCCGATCAAGCGGCTCCTGCAGCAACGCCTGCAGCCGAAGCACCGAAGGATACCGTTATCAAGATCGGTCACGCCGCACCGCTGACCGGTAACATCGCCCACCTGGGCAAGGACAATGAAAACGGCGTGCGCATGGCCATCGACGAACTGAACGCCCAAGGCGTTGAGATCGCCGGCAAGAAGGTCAAGTTCGAAATGGATTCGGAAGACGACCAGGCCGACCCGAAGACCGCCACGACCGTTGCACAGCGCTTCGTCGACGCCAAGGTTGCCGGTGTGATCGGCCACCTGAACTCCGGCACGACGATCCCGGCTTCCAAGATCTACTCCGACGCTGGCATCCCGCAGATCTCCCCGTCCGCAACGAATGTTACTTATACGCAACAAGGCTTCAAGACGGCGTTCCGCGTGATCGCCAACGACGCCGCCCAAGGCAGCGCGCTGGGTAACTTCGTGGCCGATACGCTGAAGGCCAAGAAGGTCGCCATCATCGACGACCGTACCGCCTACGGCCAAGGTCTGGCAGATCAGTTCGAGCAAGCTGCCAAGGCCAAGGGTGTGGACATCGTCGACCGCGAGTTCACCACGAACTCCGCTACCGACTTCATGGCCATCCTGACTACGATCAAGGGCAAGAAGCCGGACATCGTGTTCTACGGCGGTATGGACGCCCAAGCTGGCCCCCTGGCCCAGCAGCTGAAGAAGCTCGGCATCAAGTCCAAGCTGATCGGCGGCGACGGCTTCCAGACCGGTGAGTTCATCAAGCTGGCGGGCGACAATGCCGACGGCCAATACGCCTCGCAGCCTGGCGCACCGAAGGACAAGATGCCTGGCTACGCCGACTTCGAGAAGAAGTACAAGGCCAAGTTCAACACCGACATCCAGATCTACGCACCGTTCACCTACGATGCGACGATGGTGATGGTCGAGGCCATGAAGAAGGCTGGCTCTGCCGAGCCGGCGAAGTACCTGCCTGAGCTGGCCAAGACGGACTACAACGGTGTAACCGGCAACATCAAGTTCGACGACAAGGGTGACATCGTCGGCGGTTCCGTGACCGTGTACCAGGTCAAGGACGGCAAGTGGGAAGCCGTGGCTACCGTTGGTGGCGCACCGGCTGCCGCAGCCGCACCGGCCGCAGCACCTGCAGCTGACGCAAAGCCGGAAGAAAAGAAGAAGTAATCCTGCCCTGAAGAAAAGCGGCGTCAAATTGGCGCCGCTTTTTTTATGGCGAACGACTTAATTAATCACACTTAAGTCATATATGGATTGCAAATTGGTACTAACGTCCTGCGAATGCCAATTTGTTGCAATGCGCAAAAATACGCACTGCACGAATCCCCCCCTGTGGATTGCCCTATTATCGAAATCCCAGGGGTATCGGGCCGCACCTATGCAACACAAGGCTTGGTCGCAAATTCCTGCCAAGACAGCAATACCCTGGTGGAGTATTCTTGGTGTCGTAACCTTCCGGTTTCCCCAACTTCACCATATCGCAACCGCTCGGCAAAATCTCGGCGCAATTATTACTATTACAAAGCAAGCCTTGATGAAGCGACATACAGTGAAGCGACATGCAGTAACTGTATTCCGTTTCTGAAACCTTCCATCATCGAACGCCACCCGAGGAGTCACGCGTGGACGTACTTATTCAGCAATTATTAAACGGCCTGGTCGTGGGCAGTATTTATGCACTGATCGCACTGGGCTACACCATGGTCTACGGCATTCTGCAGATCATCAACTTCGCCCACGGCGAAATCGTCATGATGGGGGCCATGGTCACCATCTCGGCGATCAATGTGCTGAACGCCAGCGGCGTGCACCTGCCCGGCCCGCTCATGGTCATCGCTGGGCTCCTGATCTCCATGCCCGTCACCATGTTGATCGGCTTCCTGATCGAGCGGATCGCCTACCGTCCGCTGCGCAAGGCGCCGCGCCTGGCACCGCTGATCACGGCCATCGGCATCTCCATCCTGCTGCAGCAGATCGCCGTGCTGATCTGGAAGAACAACCCTCGTTCCTTCCCCAACGTGCTGTCGCAAGAGCCGCATAACTTCCTGGGCGCCAGCATCACCGACCTGCAGATCGCCATCGTCATCCTGGCGCTCTTGATCATGGGCGGCCTCTTGTTCATGGTCGAAAAGACCAAGCTGGGCCGCGCCATGCGCGCCGTATCGATGAACCAGGCCGTTGCCGGCCTGATGGGCGTCAACATCAACTACGTCATCTCCATGACCTTCGTGATCGGCTCGGGCCTCGGCGCCGTGGCCGGCGTGATGGTCGGTGCGAACTACGGGCTGGCCTACCCCACGATGGGCTTTATGATCGGCCTGAAGGCGTTTACCGCGGCCGTGCTGGGTGGTATCGGCAATCTGGCCGGCGCCGTGGCCGGTGGCATCCTGCTCGGCATCATCGAGAACGTGGGCGCGGGCTATCTCGGCCCACTGACGGGTGGTGTACTGGGTAGCCAATACCAGGACATCTTTGCCTTCCTCGTACTGATCCTCGTACTGGTGCTCCGTCCGTCCGGCCTGCTCGGCGAACGCGTGGCAGAACGCGCCTGATCCTGGAGTCAAGAATATGGAACAACTCCTGCAAAACCCGAACTTCCAGCGCGCTCGAAACCTCGGGCTGGCGCTGATACTGGCTCTGCTGCCGTTCATCATCCAGCACGGTTTCGGCAGCCACGGCAACACCTGGCTGCGCAACCTGGACTTCGCCATGCTGTACATCATGCTGGCGCTGGGCCTCAACATCGTGGTGGGCTACGCCGGCCTCCTGGACCTGGGCTATATCGCCTTCTATGCGGTAGGCGCCTACACCTACGGCCTGATGAACTCGCCCCACCTGGCCCATATGCTGGCTGGCACGAGCTTCGAGTGGGTATCGCACGCACCGCTCTGGTTCGTACTGCCCCTGTGCGCCCTGATGGCCGGCTGCTTCGGCATGATCCTGGGCGCCCCCACGCTGAAGCTGCGCGGCGACTACCTGGCCATCGTGACGCTCGGCTTCGGCGAAATCATCCGCCTGTTCCTGAACAACCTCGATCGCCCAATCAATATCACAAATGGGCCACAGGGTATCAACCTGATCGAGCCGGTCTCCATCCTGGGCCACAAGTTCAGCGAGTCGCTCACGATCTTCGGCATCGAGTTCGAGAAGATTCACCTGTACTACTACCTGTTCCTGGGGCTGTCGCTCCTCATCATCCTGGTCACTACGCGCCTGCAGATGTCGCGTATCGGCCGCGCCTGGGTCGCCATCCGCGAGGACGAGATCGCCGCGCAAGCCATGGGTATCAATACGCGCAACGTCAAGCTGCTGGCCTTCGCCATGGGCGCCAGCTTCGGTGGTGTGTCGGGCGCGATGTTCGCCAGCTTCCAGGGCTTCGTGTCGCCCGAGAGCTTCATCCTGATGGAGTCGATCGTGGTGCTGTCCATGGTCGTGCTGGGTGGCATGGGCAATATCCCAGGCGTGATCCTGGGCGCCATCATCCTGTTCCTGACGCCGGAAGTGCTGCGCGACGTGGTGAATCCGCTGCAAGACAAGCTGATCGACGCACACATCATCGCCGACAAGATCGTCAACCCGGAAAACCTGCGCATGCTGCTGTTCGCGCTGGCGCTGATCTTCGTGATGCTGGTGCGCCCGGAAGGCCTGTGGCCATCCAAGGTGCGCCGCGCCGAATTCCACGAGGCAGAGGAAGAAAAGGCGGAGACGGAAACGGAACAGAAGGAGGCCGCGAATGGCTGAGCTATTGCTGGAGATTTCAGGCATTCACAAGCGCTTCGGCGGCCTGCATGCCCTGAACGACGTCGCCCTGTCCATCAACAAGGGTGAAATCTACGGCTTGATCGGCCCGAACGGCGCCGGCAAGACGACGCTGTTCAACGTGCTGACTGGCCTCTACCAGCCGGACGAAGGCAGCTTCCGCTTCAACGGCATCGACCTGTTCCGCAAGAAGCCAAACGTGGTGGTGGAAAGCGGCATTGCGCGTACCTTCCAGAACATCCGCCTGTTCCACAATATGACGGCACTGGAAAACGTGATGGTGGGCCGTCACTCGCGCTCCAAGGCAAGCGTGCTGGGTGCCATCCTGCGCGACCCGAAGACGCGCCGCGAAGAGGACGCCATCAAGGTGCGCGCCACCGAGCTGCTGGCCTATGTAGGCATCAGCAAGCATGCAGGCGAAACGGCGAAGAACCTCTCTTACGGCGACCAACGCCGCCTGGAAATCGCCCGTGCCCTGGCAACCGACCCGACGCTCTTGGCGTTGGACGAACCGGCCGCCGGCATGAACCCGAAGGAAACGGAAGACCTCAAGCGCCTGATGGAGAAGATCCGCAACGATGGCGTGACCATCCTGCTGATCGAACACGACGTAAAGCTGATGATGGGCCTGTGCGACCGCATTGCCGTGCTGGACTACGGCAAGAAGATCGCCGAAGGCATCCCCGAGGAAGTCAAGAACAACCCCCGCGTGATCGAGGCCTACCTCGGCGCGTCTCCCGATTGAGCAGTGAGGTCCGCAATGAGTGAAGAAAAGAAACTGCTCGAAGTCAAAGGCCTGCAGGTCGCCTACGGCGGCATCAAGGCGGTGAAGGGCATCGACCTGGAGATCCGCCAGGGTGAGCTGGTGGCCCTGATCGGTGCCAACGGCGCGGGCAAGACGACCACGCTGAAGACGCTGTCGGGCATGATCCGCCCCACGGCCGGCACGGTGCACTACGACGGCCAGGACACCTCGCGCCTGCCCGTCTACCAATTCGTGTCGCGTGGCCTCGCGATGGTACCGGAAGGCCGTGGGATCTTCCCGCGCCTGACGGTGGAAGAAAACCTGCAGATGGGCGCCTACTACCGCAACGACAAGGACGAGATCGCCAAGGATTTGGCGCGCGTTTACGAGTTGTTCCCGCGGCTCAAGGAGCGCTACAAGCAGCTGGCCGGTACGCTGTCCGGCGGCGAACAGCAGATGGTGGCCATCGGCCGCGCCATCCTGAGCCGCCCCAAGCTGCTGCTCTTGGATGAACCATCCATGGGTCTGGCACCGATCATCGTACAGAAGATCTTCGAGATCATCCGCCAGATCGCCTCGGAAGGCGTCACCATGCTGCTGGTCGAACAGAATGCCAAGCTGGCGCTCAAGACGGCCAACCGCGGCTATGTGATGGAAAGCGGCCTGATCACCTACGCCGACAGCGCGGAAGCGCTGCTGGCGAACGAAAAGGTGCAGCACGCTTACCTGGGCGAGTAAGCGCCGGTCGTCTCAAGCAAAACGGGCTGCTTTGGCAGCCCGTTTTGTTTTGATCATCACCAGGCGAATCAGCGTAGATACTATATCCGTTGCAATTGCCCTAACCCCTGTCGCTCCCGCGCAGGCGGGAGCCCAGTAGCGGTCGCAGACCACTTCAACGGTTGGCTATGCCGCAGCACTGGATTCCCGCCTTCGCGGCAATGACGCATTTGTGGATGTGCCGCGCGCAGTGGTAGTCCGTCGCTTATTCGCCGACTTACACTCCGTCGTATTTGGTCGTACAGCTCCTAGGGCGCAACAGCGAAGTCGTTGCACCGTATGGACGCATCGAACCTCTCTTCCCTCCCCTAATACATTCGGCGTAACGACTTCGCTGTTATGCCCGACGGCTGCTCAATCCTCGGTCAGCGCTGCCTCTTCCACCGCAAACATCAACCCACCCCAGTGCTTGCCCTTCACGTACACGGGCACCGAGACGAGGCCGAAGATATCGCCCACGTCGCGTACATAGGCCTGGAACACAAAGGGGCTGGTATCGGTGGACGTGCGGTGCAGCATGCGGTTGGCGTTGTGGAAGCGCTTGTCGCGCGCGTGCGCCGTATTCCAGGCCTTCTCACCCGGCTTCTGCGGCTGGCAGTACTTGCTCACATGAGTGGGGGGATAGGCCTCTTCGCCCACGCAGATCACGGCCAGGTCGCAGCCCTTTACCTCGGACGCCAGCCGGTCGTAATAGGGCTGGAAGCGTTTGGCAAATGCCTCGTCGTAGCTGGTGTGGTACTGCGCCGGGTCGGTGCCGGCGATCTGCTGGAAGCGCCGGTCGAATAGATCGTGCCCCTGGGCAGACATCTCGGCGCACATCTGCTCGCACTCGCGCTTGGCCTCGCGTAGGCGGTCCAGAATGCGGTCGAGCGCGTGGTTGCCCAGGCGGAACTCGCCCAGTTCGGCCATTACCTTCTCGGCCGCCGTAATCAGCTGCGCCGCCACTTTGTCGCTGCGCGTGAGGCGGTTGGCAATATCGCGCGCATGTCGCTGCAGCTCGCCTACGTGCCCATGGATGGCCTGGTTGTTGGCCGACAGCACCGTGACGGCCGAACGGATGGCGGTAACCTCCACGTTCACACGCGTGGCGTCCTCGGTGAACTGGGCCAGCTGCTGCGTGGCGCGAGCCAGCACCAAGCTGGCGGCACCAATACGGCGCGAGGCGTCGCCGGCCGCGTGCGAGGTCTCTTGCGATTGTGCGTGAATGGACTGGGCCTTGCCGGTGACCGCATCCGCCAGATGGCGGGTGCGTTCAGCCAGCTTGCGTACTTCGTCCGCGACTACGGCGAAGCCGCGGCCGGATTCGCCCGCGCGGGCAGCTTCGATGGCCGCATTGAGCGCCAATAGATTGGTCTGGTCGGCGATACCGCGAATCTCGTCCACGCTGCCGATAATGGATTCCGTCTCGCTCAGCAGCACCGAAATGCTTTGCTCGAAACCTTCCATGGCCGTCGCGGCGGACTGTGCATCCTGGTTAGCTGAGGCGACTTCCTCGCGCGTGGTCTGCGCGGCGCTTGCCAGCACATCGGCCTTGTCCGCGATCACGCCGATGCTGGACTCCACCTGTACCACGCCGGTGCTGGTCTCGGCCGTCAGCGAGAAGATGGAGTCGGCCAGCGTGGCCTGCGCCTGGGCGCAACCCACGCCATCGCGCATCTCCTTGCCGATGCGGGCCGCTTCGATAGAGAGCATGACGTTGCTGCGGCGCACACGATGCAAGGTATCACCCAGGCCGGCGCGGATCCGGTCGACATTGCGCGCTACGCGCTCCATGCTGCCCAGGCCGTCGGGCAGGCGCAGGCTAAGGTCGGTGTGGCTTTGCCCCTCCAACAGACTGGCCAGCCGGTCGGCGCCAGTGCCTTCGCGACTCTCTGCCCACCAGACCCACGCCGAGGCGGCAATAGCGACGAGTGCCACAACGGCAGCCAGCACGTATTCGCCCTTCCAGGCAAGAAGCCCCGCCGCTACCAGGCTCAAAAGACTCTGCGCCGCTGCTGCCCAATGTCTTCCAGACATACGATTCCCCTACCCCACAACAGCCAAACCGGCTGAATAATTCATGAACGGCCATGCCGCTATTTATTGGTACGTACAACATATGTGACTACCCATTGATGTGGGACAGCCATTCATAACTGTATCTGCTGATTATGACTTCGCAAGGCGCTCAAGGCGCAATGGGTGAAAACAGTGCGTCCGGCAGGCTGCCGCGCTGCAGCGCTGCTACCGTATCGCGGATCAAATGTCCCGAAATGCTGAAGCGGGGCGGGATGTTCGGTAGCGCATCGAGCTTGAACCAGGCCGCATGTTCAATTTCGCCGGGCTGCGGCGTGATCTCACCACCCGTCCAGCGCGCCGTGAACGCCAGCATCAGGCTGTGGGGAAAGGGCCAGTTCTGGCTACCGTAGTAGCGCAGGTCGGCCACCTGCACGCCCACCTCCTCCGCCACCTCGCGCGCCACACAGTCCTCCAGCGATTCGCCCGCCTCGACGAAGCCGGCCAGCGCACTGTACATGCCCGGCGCGAAGTTCGGCGAGCGTCCCAGTAGCACTTCACCGTCACGCCAGACCAAGGCCATCATGGCCGGGCTGATACGCGGGTAGACGCTATGGCTGCACGATGGACAGACGCGAGCCCGTTCACCAGGCTTGATGGCCGTCGGCGTGCCGCATACGCCACAGAAGCGATGCGCGCGGTCCCATTCCAGCACTTGAGCTGCGCGTGCGGCCACGCCCATCAGGCCCGCCGGGAAGCCCATCATCGCGGCGCGCAGCGGCACGGGGCGCCATCCGGCCGGCACTTCGGCCAGCAGCATGGTCCAGCAGTCATGGCCATCCAAGCGGCCCAGGTAGTGATGTGTGGCCGGGTCGGTATCAAACGTGCCAATAGCGACGGGCAGGAGAGGTGCGGCTTCATCCGCCGGCAACAGGAGCTTGCCTTCGACAAAAACGAAACAGTAGGCGAGCGGCGAGGCCGGTTCGATCAAGCTGACTGCAGGACGGAAATTGACCATGAGTGACATTTATGGAATCTATGCAAAGTCTACATTCGAGCGTAAGCGAGGCTCCGTGCGTGTGTTCTTGGCGCTTTAGCGCCTTAGAACCACGGCCCGCCCCTCGCGGGTGCTCGCGGCGGCGAGGGGGGGAGTGGAATAAATCAGCGAAAATTGGTTGGTATCCCACCTCCCGCATGCGCTCGGCTCCGCCGGGCGATGAGCTGCTGTTTCGAACTTCTGCGCTTGCAGAGCTTCCTCATAAAGGAAAATACGGAGTATACGCTGCCGGGGCGATTCACCTATAGTGAGGACGACGGCCCGCAAGCCTTATGCAGACTGGACTTGCGTAACAAACCGGCCTGTCGGTAAACGCCTCACTTGCCATCAGAAATCAAACATCGTAGGGTGGCAAATAACAAACAACATTCGGGCACTTGCCTCATCTGGACAAGGACATGCTGAATATTCGTGACTGGTCGCTCAAGGGAAAACTGCTGGCGATGTTCTTTGTCGCCAATGTCATCACGGGTCTCATCTACACGGCATTCTCCTACTACCTCAAGGCTGAGGCCGTCATGGCCGGTATCGACGGCCAACTGGTCGGCGCCGCAAGCGC
>JAFAKZ010000261.1 GCA_019234745.1 Burkholderiales bacterium | reverse complement strand
TGACCCTTGGAGGGCGGGTTGTAGGAGCGCAGCGAGACGGTTTGCGGATAGGCGAATTCCGTCTTGGCCAGCGTCACGTCCTTGGCCACGTCCACGACCACGGGGCCGGGGCGGCCCGTAGAGGCGATGTAGAACGCCTTCTTGATCGCGCCGGCCAGTTCGCGCACATCCTTCACCAGGATGTTGTGCTTCACGCAGGGCCGCGTGATGCCGATCATGTCGACTTCCTGGAAGGCGTCGAGCCCGATGGCGGGCGTGGGCACCTGGCCCGAGATCACCACCAGCGGGATGGAGTCGAGATAGGCCGTGGCGATGCCGGTGACCGCGTTGGTGGCACCAGGGCCGCTCGTGACGAGCGCCACGCCGACTTTCTTGCTGGAGCGCGAATAGCCGTCGGCCGCGTGTACGGCGCCCTGCTCGTGCCGCACCAGCACGTGTTTGAACTTGTCCTGCTTGAAGATTGCGTCGTAGATCTCAAGCACCGCGCCGCCAGGGTAGCCGAAGACGTATTCCACGCCTTCTTCCTGCAAACAGCGGGTGATGATTTCCGCACCGGATATTTCCATGATGTCATCCTCGGTAAAGGGGACACACACAGACTGGCGACCCGCGCGGCGGAACGGCCCTGCCTCGGAAGCGACCCATGCTGCTGCATGGGCGGGTGCGCCGTGCCGGATATCTGGAAAGACAGCCGACGCAAACACACCGTTACCGGGACGACCGCGGTACGGCTGGCGAGCAAGTACAGATGAAAGAGGCGCGCAGCAGTACCAAGCCGACTTGAAACGAGTTCAACAGCCTGCAACCAATGCAGCAAAAGCCGGTATGGCTTTATTGAGCGGTACGTTCAATCGAACGCACCTGGGAAGGGATGCTCCCTGGCCTGCGGCTTGTCGCCCGGAGCCGCTTGTGGCGGACGGAGGACCATCGAACTGCTGCCGATGTGGACGTGTTCAGAATTTCTGCAACACGCCGACCGAGACGATAGGTCTGCCGAAGGTATACGAGGTGCCGGGGTCCGGTCAAGTAGGGATGACGAAAACTCACGGTGCGGGATTGCCCGAGCTTTGCTAACATCCCGCGACCCGCTGTTCAAAGATGTAAACAGATGTAAAACAACGATGGCCGTTGCGTCGACGCGGCCAGTACATGTAAACCATGAATAACACTGTGCAGTACGGCTACGCCCGCGAATGAGACGGGCGGGTGCGGCTGCACTGTTGAAGAAGACCCAGTTGGCCACTCAGGAACAATTGTCCGCCTTTCTTGCCGAAGTTGAACGCCGTGCGTTCCGGCAAGCGATGTACGCCGTCCAGAATGAGGACGTCGCGCTGGACCTCGTCCAGGACGCGATGCTGAAGCTGGCCGAGAGCTATGGCGACCGGCCGTCGGAAGAGCTGCCGCTGCTCTTCCAGCGCATCCTGCAAAACGCCATTCGAGACTACTATCGACGTAGCAAGGTCCGCGCGACGTGGACCACGCTACTGTCAGCTTTTGGCGGTGGCGACGACGAAGGCGAAGAAAGCGACCCGCTGGAAACGCTGGAGATCGAACCGCAGAGCGAGGCGCATCTCCGCCCGGAACAACAGCTGCAGCGCGTGCAGACGCTGAATTTGATCGACGAAGCGTTACAACAATTGCCTGCACGTCAACGGGAAGCCTTCCTTCTGCGTTACATGGAGGAGATGGACGTTGCCGAGACCGCTGCCGCGATGGGTTGCTCGGAAGGCAGCGTCAAGACGCACTGTTCGCGCGCGGTACACGCGCTGGCCGCATGGCTCAGGGACAAGGGCGTCTCGCCTTGAGGTGATGGTGATGAAGAATTCACAATTCAATGCTGGAAAAGACGGCTTCGACGCTGAAGTGTTCGGCCGCAAGGTCGGCCGCGAACTGGCTGAAGCCCCGTTGACGCAGCGCCAGATGGAGCGCCTGGCCACGGCGCGTATGAAGGCCGTGGAAGCGCATGCGCACGCGCACGTGCCGGTCGGCGTGTTGGCCGGCATCGGTGACTGGCTGCACCGCCACCACGTCGAGGCTTGGCATATGCGCCGCGCCGCCGCGTTCTCCTTCCTGCTGCTGCTTGCGGCCGGACTGTGGTGGCACAACCAGCCCGCGACCATGGCCGGTTCGGGCGAGGAAGAAGTGGACGCCATGCTGCTGTCGGACGAGTTGCCGCCGGATGCCTACCTGTCGGATCAGGTCGATAACCTGACCTCGCAGCAGGGCTCCTGAGCATGCGGATAGTCGCGTGGCTGGCCGTACTGATAATGTCCTGGAGCCTCTTGGCCGCGGACGCGATCAATCCATCCGATGAAGTCGCCACGCGCTGGGCCAATATTGGCCCGGCACGCCAGCAGGTGCTGGCGCCGCTCGCGCCGGAATGGGATCACTACACCCCCAAGACGCGCCACCACTTCATGGCCGTGGCGGACAAATACCCTACCTTGAAGCCCGAAGCACAGGAACGCATCGCCGCGCGCCTCAAGCATTGGGGCAGCTTGACCAAGGAACAGCGCGTCCTGGCGCGCGCCAATTACAAGAAGGTGCAGCAGCTGCCGCCCGAGAAGCGCGCGGTCGTGAAGGAACAGCTTAAGCAGGCCCATGCCAAGAAGCTGGCTGCCAAAGCAGCGACGCAGCCAGCACCCACCCCCACGCCAGTCGTATCTACGCCGACAGCGACGCCTGCGGCGACTCCCGCGCCTGCCGGCACGCCCACCGCCAAGCCGGCTAGCTGATATACCGGCTGCCGGCCGGGCTGCGCTTCGTATTACAATCGCAGCCCATGTCGACACCCCACCCCCTCGCGCCGCGCTGGCGCCGTTCCGTCTGCCTCTGCTACGAAGTCTTCCTGACCTCTGCCGTCGTCATCGCTTCTGCCATGTTGTTCCAGCTCTTGCTACCCAAACTTGCGGGCAGCGTGCTGGAGTTCGTCTACATGGTGGCCGTTACGTACGGCTATTTCGCCTGGTGCTGGCGCAAGTCTGGCCAAACATTGGCGATGAAGACCTGGCGCCTGCGCCTGATGTCACGTGATGGCGCGCTCGACTGGCGCCGCTCGGCCATCCGCTTCACCTGCCTGTTCCTGGCCTTTATGCCGCTACCCATCGTGTGGGCCTGGTGGCGGCACGAGCCGGCCATGAAGTGGACGCTATGGATCGCCTGTGGCTGGGCGCTGCTGCCCTATCTGTGGTCGTTGCTGGATAAGGAAGGGCAGTTCCTGCATGACCGCGTGGCGGGGACGTTTATTGAATTGATGCCGGTGTCGCGGGACTGACGAATTTGTAGGGTGCTATTGGTTCAGGCGTAACCGTAGAGCGCAACTATTACGTTGTCGCGCCATATGAGATAGGCGCGTAACACGCCGGCTTGCCCGGTCAAATTTCGCGATCCCGCCTGCGCAGCTGCACTGACCCCGCCAGCACCCCCAGCGCCAGGATGACGGCCGCCCAATTGCTCCACACCATATACGGCGTATTGCCGTCGTAGCCCTGCACAGTGCCTGTGAGGATGGCCGGCATGCGTTCTGGCAGGGTAGCTTGGTAGCGTCCGTTCGGCGCGACGATGGCCGTCGTGCCGCTATTGGTGGCGAGTAGCGCCGGGCGGCCTAGTTCCAGCGCCCGCGCCTGGGCGATCTGGCCGTGCTGGGCCAGGGCGACGGAGCCGTCGAACCAGGCCAGGTTGGACATATTGAGCAGGATGGTGGCGTGGCTGGCGTTGCCGATCAGCTCTTCGCCGAAGATATCCTCGTAGCAGATATCGGCCGCTACGCGCTGGTCGCGTACAGGCAATGGCGCCTGCGTCTGTCCGCCTGGGGTGAAGTCGTTGTAGGGGATGTGGAGCAGGTTCTCGTATACCCAGCCGAAGATAGGGTGCAGCGGCACGTACTCGCCGAATGGCACCAGGTGCGACTTGTAGTTGGCCGGCCGCTTCGGATCGGTGACGAGTACGGCGCCGTTGTAGTAGTTCTTGCTCTTGGCATTGAGCGTAGGCGCACCGATGATCAGGGCCGCGTGCTTCTGGTTCGCGTCGGCGATCAGGTCGTCCAGATAGTCGGCCGGCACCTCGTGCAGGAAGATGGGGAAGGCCGTCTCCGGCGTGACGATCAGGTCGGCATCGGCCTGGTGTACCTGGTCGTAGTAGACCTGCAAGTTGTAGCGCAGGTCTTCGTAGCCCCATTTGCGATTCTGTGGGATGGCGCCTTGCAATAGCGCCACCTTGAGCGGCTTGCCGGCTGGGCGCGTCCATTGCACGCGCTGCAGTACCACCCCGCCGATGCATACCGCAGCCGCGAGGGCAAAGCCATAGGCCGTGCGCCGGTCTAGATGCCTGCCCATCAGCCAGGCCAGGAAGCCCGACAGCGCAGCCAGCATGCCACCCACACCATAGATGCCTAGGACAGGTGCGAATCCCGCCAGTGGTCCGCCGGGGATCTGGCTGTAGCCAATGGCAGCCCACGGGAAGCCCGTGAATACCCAGCCGCGCAGCCATTCGCTCAGCATCCAGCAGGCCGGCAGGGCGCACAAGAGCAGCGCGGCGCGCGATTCGCCGCTTAGCCTGCGCGCGGCCCAGGTGGCGAGCGCCGGGTAAAGCGCCAGGAAGGCGGCGAGCGCTGCGACGGCCAGCACGGCCAGGGGCGCGGGCAGGTCGCCGAAGGTGTGGAGCGCGATATAGATCCAGTGCACATTGGCGAGGAAAAAGCCGAAGCCCCAGGCCCAGCCCTGGGCGACCGCGCGGCGCTGGGATGGGGCGACCTCGATCATGCCGAAAGCCAGGGCCAAGGACACGGGCAGGATGGGCCACAGGCCGAAGGGGGCGAAGGCGAACAGGGTGACGGCGCCCAGGAGTGCAGACGGCACCATACGGGCAAGGGCCCGCAGCATAAAGGCGCGCACTAGGCCGCTTCCGGTGTCGTGACGACTTCGCGCTCGACCAAAAGACTATGGATGCGGCGGCTATCGGCGCGCAGCACCTGGAAGTGGTAGCCGCCGAACGACACAGCGTCGCCGCGCTTGGGCACGCGGCCGAACTCCGCCACCACGAGGCCGCCTACCGTATCGACTTCCTCGTCGCTGAATTCGCTGGCCAACACCTCGTTCAGATCCGCGATCGGCGTGATGGCCTTCACGCGCCAACGGCCCTGGCGATCCTGGATGATATTGTCTTCCGTCTCGTCGAAGTCGTATTCGTCCTCGATATCGCCCACGATTTGCTCGATCACGTCCTCGATGGTCACGAGCCCCGCCACGCCGCCGTATTCGTCCACCACGATGGCCATATGGTTGCGGTTGTTGCGGAAGTCCTTGAGCAGTACGTTGAGGCGCTTGGATTCGGGGATGAACACGGCCGGGCGCAGCATATCGCGCACGTCGAACTCCTGGCCTGCGTAATAGCGCAACAAGTCCTTCGCCAGCAGGATGCCGATGATATTGTCCTTGGAGCCGTCGTACACAGGGAAGCGCGAGTGCGCCGTGTCCATCACGAAGGGGATGAATTCCTCCGGCGCGTCGTCGACGTTGATCACGTCCATCTGCGAGCGGGGAATCATCACGTCGCGCACCTGCAGGTCGCCGACCTGCAGCACGCCTTCGATCATACCCAGCGCATCGGCGTCGAGCAGGTGGCGCTCGAACGCCGAGTGCAACAATTCAACCAGCTCCTCGCGGTCTTCGGGCTCGCGCAGGAGAAAGGCGGTGAGCCGCTCCAGCCAATTTACCTTGCCATTGGGGGTCTTGGTGGTGCGACTAGAGGGTAAGTCCATGAGTTTCTGATGCAAAAGACGATGGCACGATTATAGCGAGCGATGATGGCGGGTGCAT
>JAFAKZ010000081.1 GCA_019234745.1 Burkholderiales bacterium | reverse complement strand
CCAAGCCACACAACATCCGCAGTAAGGCGCCTACGCTCAGCCGCAAACGAAGGCACCAGCTTGCGCTCCAACCACTTACTGACATCAAACGACGTCAGCGGATGATGGAACGGCCGCGGAACTTCTTGATCAAGACTTGCTTTCATTACTCACCCCTATTGACCTGCGCAACCGGCAAGGCCATGCCTCACCACCGCCCTTACCATCTCTTGTTGAAACATCTTCTTAATAGAACGATACGGTACAGTTTAGTTATTGTTGATAGGAGGTGTCAAGATGGTGTAAGCAATAGGCAGGATGGAAATACGACGAGCGGTCGAAAACGGTCCAGGCAGGCAGCATCGGACTCAAGCGAGGCGGCCAACTCAATGCTATGTTTTTATTGATTATTTGTGCATTTATCCACCATAAGCAGGCGGAGATCGTTAGCACAAGCACGGACGGGTCGCCCTCTCATGGTCTTGACACGGCTCATCGAAACTATATTATATAACTGAACCGTACGGTTTCGTTTTGTTTACAATGGTGCAAATGAAACATTCGGGTGGTATCAGCGCGCAGTACGGTCGGTCGGACATGGGCACCAAGCGCAGGAAAGCGCCTAAGATGGTTGAACCAAGGCTGATGGGGGCTGGCGATGAATCTCGAGATTCCCTTTGACATCCTGCTCGCGCTCGGGCAGTACATCAACGAAAGCGAAATTGGTCTTGCAGTACAAGGGGCCGACGATCGCTTTCAATTCCACAACCGCGCGTTCGCCGCAATGGTTGGCTTGGAAACTCGTTCCCTCGTAGGCCTCACGTTCGACGAGATGCTGGTCTCGATGCGTGCTCACGCCAGTGGCCCCTGCCCAGACTGGCCGAAGGTACGCCAATGGCTGGACGGCGAGCGTGCCGGCGGGCAGACGCGCATGTTCCGGTCCTTTGAAGTCGCTGCGCAGGATGGTCGTTGGGTTCTGGTGACGCAGCAGTACCATGAGCACGGCATGCTGGTAACACTATGTACCGACGTAACCGAAAAGAAGCAGACCGAGCTTGCCTTGCGGGCCGCTCGCGATGAACTTGAACGTCTCGCCATGACAGACGAATTGACGGGCGTCCCAAACCGGCGTCACTTCCTTGCCGGCATGGAAAGGGAATATGAACGCCTAAACCGCTATGGCCATACGGCCTGCCTTGCGTTGTTCGACCTGGATCATTTCAAGAAAATCAACGACATGTACGGCCACGCCGCCGGCGATACGGTGCTCAAACATTTCGCTGGCGTTCTTCGCCGGCACATCCGCGGGGAAGATGTAATTGGCCGGATTGGCGGCGAAGAGTTTGCGCTCCTGCTGCCGGAGACGACGGTACAAGGGGCGGCCAAAGCACTGGAGCGTATGCGTGTGGAACTGAATGCCCTCACGCTGGACGACATTGCACCTGGATTCGCCTATACCTTCTCCGCCGGCATCTCCGAGATGACCAAGAACAAGATGCCCTATAAGGAGTGGATGACTTCTGCCGACGTTGCCCTATACCAGGCGAAAACATCGGGTCGCAATAAGGTAGTGAGCCACGAGATGGTGGTTTAGCGGCGAGCGGCTGCGGGCATTACTCGTGTGGCAGGTTTGTTACCCGGCTTTCCGCACGTAAAAGCAGTGATTCTGCGGGCAGGCGGATTTCTGCGAGTGGCTGGCGGGCAAGAAAATGTGCGCGCTCGGGCGCCACGCCCAGTGCCATCAACACGCCTTGGGTGAGCATGGTCGGGAAGTCATCGTCTACTTCGGTGGAGACGAGCGTATGCAAGCCGGCCATAACGGGACCGACAACCAAATCGAACGCGACGCGCGGCTGCATGCCTGCAAACTGCCCCGCTTCCATGCCGGCAGCAATGTCACGAGGCAAGTAGTCGTGCAGCAATTCATTTCCGCTCAACGCCGCGGCCCCGCCTCGGATGATGAACGAGGCCAGCGTTGGCAATTTACGGGCTAGCCCTAGACATAGCAGGACGCCGGTAGCCAAACGTGCATCAGGGTCCGCGAGCTGCCGCACTACGGGATCGACCACATGCAGCATCTCTCGCCCGACCTCGACCGCTACAGCATCCAGCAATTCCTCGTGGGTGCAGAAGTAGTTGTAGAAGGTACCGCGCGACACATCCGCCGTGCTCGTCAACGTGTCGATCAAGCTGCCATCTTGTTTACGTAGCGCGAACACCACCAGCGCACATTCCAGCAGATGTGCGCGCATGCGCGCCCGGCGTTCTTCGGCAACGCGCACGCGGTGATCTTCAACCATCTGTTTTTCCATAGCGGCTCTCATGGCAGGCCCGGATTGTGACATGGAACACACAGCCTAAGTCGTTCACCAGCTTAACAAATGACAACATTGTCATTTTGACATTTTTGTCATTATGATAATTGATGAACATCAAGGTTCACCATGCCGGTCGCCAAGCGAGGGCCTGCATGAATAAACAAAGCATGGAGACAACAATGAAGCACATCCGAATCCGCGCCGGGAGCCGCCACGGCCTCGCTTTTCTGACTGCCCTAGGCTCCACATGCGCGTGGGCCACCAACGGCGCTCAACTTGGTGGCTACGGCATAGAAAACGCCATGATGGGGGGCACCTCGATCGCCCTGCCACTCGACACTGTGGCTGCTGCCAACAACCCTGCCGGCATGGCATATGTGCCGAACATGACCGACATCGGTGTGCAACTCTTCCATGGGCAATCCTCTGCTGATTACGTCCTGCCCGGAAATACATTGCACAACGATACGACACTGCCCGCGCCGGAAGGCGGCGTAAATTGGGCGTGGGGGAATGACAAGACCTTTGGCATCACCGTGGCCGGCCTTGGCGTGAGTGCCGACTATCAGCACGCGGCACTGCCCGTACCCGGCGCCGAAAATGCCAAGTCATCGCTACGCGCGGTCGACGTCATTCCTTCCGTGACATGGAGACCTCGACCTGATGTTGCATTGGGCGTAGGGCTCGACCTCAGCTATGAGCAGTTTCATGCACAAGGTGTAATTGTTCCTGCGCCTGTCCCAGGAGGATTGATGCCGCTCCCGGATCACGGCACGCAATCGGCGACAGGCGCCAGTGTCCGCCTAGGCGTCCTGTGGCAAGTGAGCGATCAGTTCCACGTAGGTGCAGCGTACAAGAGCCTGGCCCGCATGAGCGCGCTCAGCGGCTATAAGGACGATCTGCTGGCTTACAGCAGTGGGCGCATCGACATTCCCGCGCAATACGGGTTGGGCATAGCGTACACCCCGATTGCGAGCGTCACCCTCGCCGCCGACTGGCTGGATGTTCAGTGGCATGGCGTCCGCTTGATGCAAGACCCCAATGGCTTCAACTGGCGCAACCAAAATATCTATCGCGCCGGTGTTGCATGGGACGTGAATGCAGCTTGGACCCTACGTGCAGGCTTCAGCACCAGCGATGAACAGGTACCGACCGATCACCTGGCCGCCAACCTGCTCACGCCGTCCATCAATCACCG
>JAFAKZ010000500.1 GCA_019234745.1 Burkholderiales bacterium | reverse complement strand
GTTCGGGAATTTCTCGTAGCGCGCAATGTTGTAAGCGCCCGAGAAGCGCAGCGTGAGATTCTTGATGCCATTGTAGGCGGCATCGACCTCCAGCCCGTGCGCGTCTACCTGCGGCACATTGCCCGTCGCCGTCGTGTAATACAGCTGGCCGTTGTTCTGCAGTTGCGTGGTGTACAGGTCCAGCACCCGCACAGCTTGCTGATAGTTGGTGATGCGCGCGACGTAATAATCCGCATTCACCGTCAGCGTGTGATTGAGCAGGTTCGATTTCAGGCCCAGTTCCACGGCATTGTCTTTCTCAGCTTTGACCAGGCTCGACACGCCGTTCACCAATTGCGACACGCCGGATTTCTGGCCGTATTGCCAGGACAGATAGGCCGTCTGGTCCTTGTTGAGCTTGTAGCTGGGGCTGACCGTATAGGCGGGCAGATTGGCTGAGAAAGGCTGGGCAGCAGTCGGCTTGAACAGCACCCCTTCCTGCGCCTGGCGAATCGCCTTGGCATAGGCGACCTGCTGCTGTTGCGTAGCCGTCAGGCTGCTATAGGCTGCCCCCGGCGTGCCGGTCGCCGCCACGCCGAAGTACTTGCTTGCAACGGTGTCGGCCAACTGCAGTTGCGCCGCTGTGTTACCCGGCAGCAGCGCCCCCGTTGCGCTCGACAGGAAGCCGCCTTCATTCACGCCATTGACGAGTACCGGATTGAGTTCCGGCGCATTGCCCTGGTCCGTTACATAGCTCGACGCCGTGGTCTGGCGATGGGCATGGGATTCGCGCACGCCGGTCGTCAGTGTCAGGGCATCGGTGAAGTGCCAATTGGCTTGGCCGAAGATAGCCTCGTCCTGGTTGCGAATGCGCTGGTCACCCGCCGGGCTGTTGTAGGCCATCGCGATGTTGTCGAGCGAATTCAGCATCAGCAATTGCCCGGCGGCCGTCGAGTCGAGTAGCTTGTATTGCGCCGCGCTGGCATAGAAAGCCCCAGCATCCGCGCCCCACGATTTCTGGTAGACCGCGTCCGTAGCCGTGCGCTGGTAGAAGAGGCCGGCCTGGTAGTCGACAAAGCCGCCGACGGGTGAGGCCAGGCGCAGCTCTTCGCCGTATTGCTTGTAGTTGTTGAGGAAGCCCCCCGAGTTGCGCAGAATATCGAAGGGCGAGCCTTCGTCATTCACCGCGTGGAAGTAGTATTCCTTGTACGACGAGATGGAGGTCAGCGTGTACTGGCCTATCGACCAGTTCAACGTCGCCGTATCGCCCCGGCTGCCTATCACCAGTGGGTACTGGCCGTTGTCGTAGACGGTACGCCCGTTGGGGCCGCCATTGTAGTAGTCGGCCGCGACATTGTAGTTGCTGTCCTGCGTGAACCAGCTGCGCCCCAGGATGACGGGCGTCAGCAGGGCCTGGTTGACCGCCGTGCCATTGCTGTAGGTCAGCGGCTGCGGCTTGTTGAAGGAGTAGCCATTGGTGGCCTCTCCCGTGCGGGGCTGTGCCGAGATGGCGATCAGGGCGCTGAAGTTTTCCGAGGGTGTGAGCAGGAACTGCAGGCGGCCGGATACACGGTCGGTATTGGTGAACGTGATGTCGGGATTGACCGATTCCGCTAACGTCCCTTGGCCACGGTCAACGGAGAAACTGCCCCGCCAGGCCAACAAGCCGTCAACAACCGAACCACCGCCGGCCAGGGTGCCGATGAATTCGTTGTTCTGCCCGAAGGTCAGGCTGTATTCCGCGCTGGGCGTGAACGAGGGCCGCTTGGTGTTGATGATGATGGAGCCGACGCTTGCCTCTTTGCCCAGCAAGGTGCCCTGCGGGCCACGCGCAACCTCGATCGTATCGATGTCGGTGAAGTCGTAGCTGGAGGTAAGCGGGTTGTAGGAGTACGGTACGCCGTCGACGATCACGCCCACGCTCGGATCCTGTGCCTCCGTCTGGCCGACCTTGCCCAGACCGCGAATCGATAGGCTGCTGGTCCGCTGGTTGCCGTAGTTCCAGGTGACGTTGCCTGCTCGCTTTACGATGTCGCCAATGCCATAGGCGTCGAGCTTCTGCAGCTCGTCGCCGGTGACGACCGACTCCGAGACGGGCACGTCCTTCAATTCCTCCGCGCG
>JAFAKZ010000286.1 GCA_019234745.1 Burkholderiales bacterium | reverse complement strand
ATGGCTGGTGGACCAGGGCGAACTCAAGGTGAACGAAGCCTCGATGCAGGGCATCCAGGCCTGGGTGAGACTGCACCCGGAGCGCCTGCACGAGCTGCTTGATGCCAATCCAAGCTATGTATTCTTCCACGCGCTACCCAACGCGACGGGTGGCCCGGTCGGCGCATTCAACGTACCGCTGACCGATGGCTACAGCGCCGCGGTCGATCCGAAGTTCATCCCGCTTGGCGTACCGCTCTACCTGTCTACCACCTATCCTAACGACGACAAGCCGCTCAACCGCCTGCTGCAGGCCCAGGATACAGGTGGCGCGATTCGTGGCCCCATCCGTGTCGACCTTTTCTGGGGCTTTGGCGCCGAGCCGGCGAGTCTCGCCGGCAAGATGCGGCAGCAAGGGCGCGTGTGGATTTTCTGGCCCAAAGGTGCAGAGCCGCCAGTAAGCAAGTAGGCGACATGAGTCAGCCAGCAAGGTCTTGGGACATTTTCTGCAGCGTGGTCGACAACTTCGGCGACGTGGGTGTGTGCTGGCGCCTGTCCCGCCAATTGACGTCAGAATGCGGTTGCCGCGTGCGCCTGTGGATCGACGACCTGCACACGTTCGCGAAGTTTGCGCCGGACCACATTGCGCACGATGCTGCAATCATCGACGGAGTCGAAGTGCGCCATTGGTCGCAGCCATTGCCCGACGTCGTGCCGCACGAAGTGGTTGTTGAGGCATTCGGCTGCCACCTGCCCGAATCGTTTCTACATGCCATGGCGGCCCGTGGTAATGCGCCCATCTGGCTCAATCTGGAATACCTGTCGGCCGAAGGGTGGATTGAGGGCTGCCACGGCCTGTCGTCACGGCACGGCCAGCTGCCGCTGAGCCGCTACTTCTTTTTCCCGGGCTTCAGCGACAAGACTGGCGGCCTGCTGCGCGAACATCAGCTGATCACACATAGTGCCGCGTACCAGGCGGATGCCCATGCGCAGGCTGCGCTATGGCATAGGATCGGTGCCAAGGACGAAGACGTGCGGGATAGGCTGCGCCTGTCGCTCTTCGCCTATGAAAACACCGCGCTTGAGGCCCTGCTTAATCATTGGGAACACGCCGCGCCACGAACCCTGTTCGTCGCCGACGGCAAGCCAAGAGTCCAGCTTGCGCACTGGCTGGGCCAGCCATTCGCCATCGGTACTCGGTTGCAGCGCGGCAATTTGACCTTGATCGCCCTGCCCTTCCTATCGCAGGACGACTACGATCGCCTGCTATGGGCCTGCGACGTCAATTTCGTACGCGGCGAAGACTCCTTCGTGCGAGCGCAGTGGGCAGCCCGCCCTTTCGTCTGGCACATTTATCCGCAGGAAGAGGGCGTGCATTTCACCAAACTCGATGCCTTCTTACGGCGCTTTGACCAAGGTGCCACGCAGGATCTGGCCGATGCCTACCGCGCATTTTCGATGGCCTGGAACGGTGCGGCCGGATACGACCCAGTCGCGTGCTGGAATGTGCTTGAATCCATGAAAGATAAATGGAATCAGCAATCTATAAACTGGCGCAATCAGCTTGCCGGGCATGACGATCTCGTGACTCAGCTCGTCCGCTTCGTCGACGAGCGATCACTTCCGTCGGATTGATGTATCGCCATCTGGTGTTCTACCCACAAGCACAGCTATAATAATGCGCTTTGTCAACCGCTTACTCTTACTGCAGAACTGACACTCCCGTCGGCGCTGCCCATTATTGCAGGAATCTCGTATGAAGACCGCCCAGGAAGTCCGCTCCGGCAACGTTGTGATGATCGATGGCCAGCCGATGGTCGTGCAGAAGACCGAATACAACAAGTCCGGTCGTAACGCTGCCGTTGTGAAGATGAAGCTGAAGAATCTGCTCTCCGGCACCGGTACCGAATCCGTGTACAAGGCCGACGAAAAGTTCGACATCGTCGTGCTGGACAAGAAGGATTGCACCTACTCCTACTTCGCCGACCCGATGTACGTCTTTATGGACGGCGAATTCAACCAGTATGAAGTCGAAGCCGAAAACGTCGGCGACGCCGTGAACTACCTGGTCGACGGCATGGAAGACCAGTGCGAAGTGACGTTCTACGACGGCCGCGCCATCTCCGTGGAGCTGCCGACCACCATCGTCCGCGAAGTGGAATACACCGAGCCGGCCGTGCGTGGCGATACTTCGGGCAAGGTGATGAAGCCTGCTCGCCTGAAGGGCACCACGCATGAACTGCCCGTTGCCGCCTTCATCGAAATCGGCGACAAGATCGAAATCGACACCCGCACGGGCGAGTTCAAGAAGCGCGCCTAAGCCTGTCGATGCCGCAGCGATAGCGGCGCGAACTTGCGAGTATAAAAAGCCCCGGTATCGAGCCGGGGCTTTTTGTTTTGGCACATGGGAAAATCAGGGCGTCACCGGTTTACGGCCCAGCACAGTCTTGTTCCAGACGATTTTTACGCGCGGCCGTGATTTCACCAATGCCTCAAGTTGCTGCTGAGTCGAATGGGTTGGCATGCATCCATGCAAGGTCACATAGCTGCGCACCGTCTCCACCCAGACGCTGGCATGCGCGAATCGCTTGTCGGCCCGGATAGCGGCGACGATGTCGGCATTGATCTCCGCATCGTGCTTGTACGGCCCTCCCTGCTCGCATTGCCCAGCCAGCCAGCACGTGGTGCCAGCTTCCATGCGCTGGTGCGCTTCGCGGCGCAGATCCTCTTCACTATATTGCGCGCGCACCGGCGCGATGCAACCTGCGTAGCCCGAGGTCGCTTGCTCGTAGGGGTCGTGGAAGGGATTGTCGTCGGCGTGGCTAGTGTTTGTGCACAGCAGCCACGCGCAAATGAAGGTGGTACGTAGCCCCATCGAAGCCCTCTCCTGCAAACGATATGCTGGCGAAGGCTGCGTGGGACCCTAGAGCCTGTTCAATCTCTTTTCGCATCGGCGCCGGGCTGGAAAATGGCCAGATACTAGGCGCGGGCCGCCGGCAATAGTGGTTCTATTGCCAAGGCCAGCAACAACGTAGATGGCCATTTTCCAGCCCGGCCCTCCGGGTTCGAGGCCATGCCGGCGAATTGCCACGTTGCAAGCCGCTTACGGTACCCGTACCGCCGCGCGTCTTGCGCCTTGCACTTCATCCAGCATGGCATCGAACGCCGATGCGAAAAGAGATTGAACAGGCTCTTACGCCAGCGTGACCTTGGCGAACTTGCGCTTACCCACCTGCACGACCAGCGTGCTGCCCTTAGCCAACTGCAAGCCCTTATCGGACACCTTCTCACCATCGATCCGCACACCGCCGCCTTCGATCTGGCGGAAGCCCTCGCCGTTACTGGCAACGAGGCCGGCCATGCGCAGCACGTTGGCGATGCCCATGCCCTCGCCTTCCACC
>JAFAKZ010000277.1 GCA_019234745.1 Burkholderiales bacterium | reverse complement strand
ATGATCAGCCATCGTTGGCGTGCTTCTACAAACATACCATACCGATTCGCGAGGAAGGCGTGCCTGACGCGTGTCGTAGCAAATAGCTCGGCCATACTTATGACCGATAGATCAAGCGTCTGCTAACTGGGTCAAGCCACGGTTGGCACAGCCAGATGAGCGTCAGCTGATAAAACAATCATGTGCCGGCATCTCGACCAGTAGATGCCTGCTCCGCCCGTAAGCGCAGCGAATCACCAGGCTTGAACTTGGTCTCGCGCTATGACAGTTTATCGGGCATGCTGGCAAGCAGTGCGATCAGTGCGATTGGCAACAGTAGCGCGGCGAAGCCCAGGTGCATATAGCCTAGCGCACCGGCACAGGCGCCCAGCCCGAAGCCGACTATAGGCCCGAGCTGCTTGACTATCCGCGCCCGGGTGTCTGGCTGCGCGATGCCGACGACCACATCCACTAGATCGATGACCAATTGCGTGACGTTGCCTGTCATGACCGTCGTTGGGGCCAATTTTGCGAGGGCCAGGCGCCCTAGGCCATTTTGGATCCCCATGGCCATGGCGCCGGCCAGCCCAGCCGCGATGGCCGCAGGTGCGCCTGGAGACGCGATCGGCGCGGCCCACATGCCGGTCACCATGAAGGCCAGCAACAATGTCGCCTCCAGCATCAGTAACAGCCGTAGTGGCGAGCTCGCACGGTGCTCGTAACGCAGGCTGATCAGGCGACTGATGGCGACGGCCAGGACGAACGCGGGGAAGACCAGCAACTTGAGCAGTACGCCATGTTCAGGCTTCGCCAGCTCGCTGCCGATCAACACGAAGTTGCCCGTGACGTGGGCGGTGAACAGCCCGAACAGTGCCACGAAGCCCAGCGTATCGACATAGCCGGCGACTAGGGCAAGTGCCGATGCGCCACGATTTGGATTGACCAATACCATCAGCATGCTCCCGATTGCTGCGCGGCAAGGGTAAGTAGGCCGCTTACCATCACCAAGTGTTCCAGAAAGGCCGTCAGCTGATGCTGTCGGATCTCGCCCCGTGTGAGCCAGAAGCGGTGGAACAGCACGGTCGCCGCCATAGTGAAGCAGGCCAGCATCAGTGCCCCCAGGGTAACCACCGCCGGCGATAGGCTCAGTAACATCAAGCCACCCAGCGCCTGGATCAGGATGGTGCCGCCCAGCATGGCGGAAGGCAGCGGCAGGCCGCCTTCCCGCACTTCCGACAAGGCAGCTTGGCGGTGGCGCAGCTTGTCCTGCGCGCTGTAAAGGAAGACCGCTGCCATGCCGGCCCGCAATAGCCAGGCGCCGCCCCCGTGGTGTAGGGGGGTCAACGCCCAGGCGAGAGTGTTTGCGAGATGTTCTAGCATGGCGAGCCTCAGAACGCGAAGCAGGAGCAGCCCAACGCACCCCAGAAGCCGTGTGGCTGCACCGCCGGCACATCGCTGCGCCGGGCGCGGTCATGTGCGTGGCCATGTACGCCACAAGCGCCCACGCACTGGTGCGGCAGGCGATTGGCTGCCGGGCTGGGGCGGTAGTGCCCTGGAACGGGCTTGACGGGCGACCATTCCGGCAGCACGGGTAGGGGTGCAGGAGCCAGCGGGGCGAAGTCGCCGTCGCCGTACACCACCTTGCCACCCACCATGGTCATCACCGATTGAATGGCCTTGATGTCGTCTTCCGGCACATTCATATAGTCGGCCGACAATACGGCCAGGTCCGCTAGTTGGCCGACGGCGATATGGCCTTTCTTGCCTTGCTCATTAGAGAACCAGGCGCTGCCGGCAGTCCAGAGCTCCAGCGCAGTCTCGCGGTCAAGGCGGTTTTGCGGCGCATACAGCGTCATGCCGCCCACCGTCTTACCCGAGACCAGCCAATAAAGCGCCGTCCAGGGATTGTAGCTGGCGACACGGGTCGCATCGGTGCCGGCACCCACGGGCACGCCCATCTCCAACATGCGCGCCACGGGTGGCGTGGCTTCGGCGGCCTTGGCACCGTAGCGGTCGACGAAATACTCGCCCTGGAAGGCCATGCGATGCTGGATGGCGATGCCGCCGCCAAGGGCCTTCACCCGCTCAATATTGCGCGGAGTAATGGTCTCCGCATGGTCGAACAGCCAGTGCAGGCCATCGAACGGAATGTCTCGATTCACCTTCTCGAATACGTCAAGCATGCGGCTGATCGACTCATCGTAGGTAGCATGCAGGCGGAAGGGCCAGCGATGGGCCACCAGGTGGCGTACCACCTTTTCCAGCTCTCCCTCCATCTCCGGCGCCAGATCGGGCCGCGGCTCGAGGAAGTCTTCGAAGTCGGCTGCCGAGAATACGAGCATCTCGCCCGCACCGTTGTGACGGTAGAAATCGCTGCCATCGCCTGGCTTGACCTGGGTCGTCCAGGCCTTGAAGTCTTCCAGTTCCATGCCCTTGCGCTGGGTGAAGAGGTTGTAGGCGATGCGCACAGTCAGTTGCTCGTCCTTGGCCAACTGGGCGACCACCTCGTAATCGTCCGGATAATTCTGGAAACCACCACCAGCATCGATGGCGCTCGTCACGCCCAAGCGGTTGAGCTCGCGCATGAACTGCCGGGTCGAGTTCACCTGTAGCTCAAGTGGCAGCTTCGGTCCCTTACCCAGTGTGGCATACAAGATCATGGCGTTGGGGCGCGCGATCAGCATGCCGGTGGGGTTGCCCTGTGCGTCGCGCTGAATCTCGCCACCGGGCGGATTGGGCGTGTCCTTGGTGTAGCCCACGGCACGTAGCGCGGCACGGTTGAGCAAGGCACGGTCGTATAAGTGCAGAATGAAGACCGGCGTATCGGGCGCCGCGGCATTGATCTCGTCGAGCGTGGGCATGCGCCGCTCGGCGAACTGGAATTCGGTCCAGCCGCCGACCACGCGTACCCACTGAGGCGATGGCGTGCGCGCTGCCTGCTCGCGCAGCATGGCTAGTGCATCGGCTAGCGAGGGTACGCCCTCCCAGCGCAGTTCCAGGTTGTAGTTGAGCCCGCCACGAATCAGATGCAGGTGCGAATCGTTGAGGCCAGGGATGACTCGCCGCTGCTTGAGGTCGATGATTTGCGTACCGGTGTGGGCGAAGGCCATCACTTCGTCGAGATCGCCTACGGCGCTGAATTTGCCCTGGGTGATCGCCACGGCTTTGGGGTTGGGGTTGCGGCGATCCAGCGTGGTGAAACGGCCATTCGTTAGAATGATGTCGGCGTGCATGAGGCCTCCTCGATATCGTACATGCGGCGGTAAGCGGCGAACCTTTCAGTCGGTTGCAAAGCGCGCGGCCAGGGTTACGCTTCCTGGCCGCGCATCGAGGCTCAGTGACCCTCTGCGCCGCCGAACATGGCCTTGGCGTAGATCAGACCCAAGCCGTAGCCGCCGCCATGGGCGATGGATGTGGCGACCGTCTCGTTATAGGTCTCACCTCGCGCCCAGTCGCGTTGCAATTCGAGGAGGTACTGCAACGAGGTCATGGGGCGGGCGCCTTGCTGCACCATGCGCTCCACTGCGCGCTGGTGCGCCTCGTCGCTGACGTCGCCGCAGGCATCGGTGATCACATAAACCTCGAAGCCCTGGTCGAGGGCGGACAAGGCCGGGCCAACGATGCAGACGGAGGTCCACAGGCCAGCCAGCACGATCTTGCTCTTGCCAAGCCGATTGACCTCGACGGCAATGCGCTCGTCCTCCCAGGTATTCATGGTGGTGCGGTCGATCACCGCTTGGTCGGGAAAGGTCGACTTGATCTCGTCGAACATCGGGCCGGAGAAGGTTTTTTCAGCTACCGTGGTCAGGATCGTGGCGGCCTTGAATTCCTTGGCGGCCTTGGCTACCAGTGCGGCGTTGTTGCGCAGTAGGACTGGGTCGATCGACTTGGTGGCGAAGGCCATCTGCGACTGATGGTCGATCAGGATGAGGGTATGGTCGGTCGGGTTCAGCAGCGTCTTGCCGGGGGCGGCCTTGGCGATGGGCATGGTGGGCTCCTTGTGTGTCACTTTGTCAAAAAATGTAATAAGCTGCACAGACGTGCTCGGTATCGCAATTTCTTTCAATTTCAATGCTTGCGAGCGAGTAGGGTCACTATATGTCGTATGTTTCGCGCAAGAAAACGGATAGTTTCGACCAGTTGAATCAAAAATTTCGACCATGAGAATCAGTCTTGAAGCCCTGACTGTGCTCGACGCTATCGACCGCCGCGGTACCTTCGCCGCCGCCGCCGAAGAATTGCATCGTGTGCCATCGTCCTTGAGCTATCTGGTGCAGAAGCTGGAGGGCGACCTTGGTGTCACGATCTTCGACCGTAGTGGGCATCGCGCCCAGCTCACCAAGACGGGTGCCCTGCTGCTGGAGGAGGGGAGGCGACTGCTGCAAGCGGCCGCTACGTTGGAGGCGCGCGCCAAACGTGTTGAAACCGGCTGGGAAACCGAGCTCAGCATCGCAGTTGATGCGATGGTGCCATTCTCGCGCGTCATGCCGGCGCTCGAAGCCTTTTACGCGGACAATCCTTACACGCGGCTGCGTTTCGGCTACGAGGTGCTGGGTGGATCTTGGGATGCGCTGGTCACTCAGCGTGCCGATCTGGCCATTGGTGCCTTCGGCGATCCGCCGCCGGGCGTCGGCCTGTCGTTCCAGCCCCTTGGGCAGCTCCTGGTCTTGTTCTGCGTGGCACCGCAACACCCTCTGGCGACGACGCCCGAGCCGCTCGAATGGGAGACGCTGGTCGCCCACCGCATCGTTTCCGTCGCCGACACCTCGCATCGCCTGCCCGTGCGCAATCTCAACGTCATTCCTGGCCAGGACAACCTCAGCGTGCCCAATATGGATACCAAACTAGAAGCCCTGTTGGCCGGGCTAGGTTATGGCCATCTGCCCGCGTGCATCGCTCTGCCGCATATTGAGCGTGGCGAACTGGTCGTCAAGCAGCTGCGGGAAAGCCGCCCACCTCAACGTTTCTATTTGGCTTGGCGCAGCAATGACCAGGGCCCGGCCTTACGCTGGTGGATCAAGCGTTTCGATGATCCCGACTTCATCAATGATCGCATGATGGCGGCAGAGAAACTATAAGACGACGGAAGCGGAAAGTGGGCGAAGAACCCGAATGCAAGGTCGGAGGGAAGGGCGCGGTGTGGGCTAGCCTCCCTGAATAGCTCGAGCGGCACGGCAACGGTGCCGATGCCGCAGGTGGTGCACGAGGAAGAGCACGATGGCCAGATTGGTCAGAATTAGCAGCAGCCGCATCCAGTCCGGGTGGCGATACAGTTCGACGGCCTCGAATGGCAGGTACAAGGCGCCGGACCACGCGCCGATCACGCTGCCCCAGGTGCGGTCCAGCCATAGGCCCACGGCCTCGGCAAAGCGCACGCCCGAATAGGCAAAGGCCAGCGCGGCCCAGAGGCGAAGGTCGGTACTCTTGAAACGCAAGGCGCCATGCACGAGGTAGGCGGCGGCCTTGCTGGCAGGGTCAAGGCGCAGGCGGTGGATGATCATGAGCGCTGTCTGCGTCAGGTCGTAATGGCGGAATTGCAGCAGGCCTACGGCAATGATCAGGACCAGGAGCCCCTTGATGAGCTCCAGCAGCGCGATGGCGCGCAATCCAGCCTTGTCTACGTCGTGCATCAGTTTGCCTAGCGTTCGCAATAAGCCCATTGTAGTCTCGGCAAAGACTAGCGTGGGATCGCCAAGGCGGCAATGACGATGATAATGAGGTGTTCGGAAATGACTACGCCCGCATCTGCGGGCGTAGAGCATGCGGCGACTGGTGATTGATCAACCAGCACGCAGCTTGGCGTTCGGGCTCGTTTCCAGCCAATGCTTGATGCGATTGGCGTCGGCAATGCGGGTGAACTTGCCGGCCGAATCCAGCAGAACGATCACTACGGGCGTGCTGTCGATCGTCGCCTGCATCACCAGGCACTTGCCTGCTTCGGAGATGTAGCCGGTCTTGGAGAGGCCAATCTGCCAGTTATCGGCCTTCACCAGCGGGTTCGTGTTATGGAACTCGTATTCGCGGCCATTCACGCTCGACACGAATTCATAGGACTCGCTGGTGGAGTACTGACGAATCTCCGGGTAGCGCACGGCAGTCTCGACCAGGCGCACGAGGTCTTCCGCCGTTGATACGTTTTCGCTCGTCAGGCCAGTTGGGTCTTCGAAATGCGTATGGTGCATACCCAGTGATTCGGCCGTGCGGTTCATATGCGCTACGAAGTTGGCCATGCCGCCGGGGGCGGTGCGGGCCAGTGCGTGGGCGGCACGGTTTTCCGAGGCCATCAGCGCGAGATGCAGAATCTCGCCGCGCGTCAGCGTCGTACCAACCAGCAGGCGCGAGCTGGAATTCTTCAGGCGATCGATGTCGTCATCCGTGATGGTGATGGGCTCGTCCATCGACAGATGCATATCCAGCGTCACGATGGCCGTCATCAGCTTGCTTACGGAAGCAATGGGCGTGACGTTATGCGGGTTCTTCTCGTAGATATGCTCGCCGGACTCCTGGTTGACGACCAGGGCCGCGCTGGAGCGCAGGGCTGGTTCCAGCTCGTCCAGCATGGTGGCGCGCATCGACACGCGGGTAGCGTGGCCGCCGCGCGGGCCGTGATTCAGTGCTAGCTTGTGGTGCGCCTTGCCGTGGCTCTTGTGCTCGGCATGGGACGTCTTGTGATGGTGATGCGTGCTCGCTTGCGCTACGGTCGGCATGGCCAACAGCAGGGTAGTCATCAAGCCAGTCAGAAAAGTGGTGCAGCGGGAAATCATGCGGGTCCCCGGGTGGTACGTATTCGATTGCTCGAATAATACATAAGGGTTTGACGAAAATCCATGAAAATCATGGGCTAACGCGCGTTTTATGATGTTGCATGTGAGTTGTGGTGAAATTTTAGGCAAATTCCCCCCGCGCGCAGCGCGCAATATTAGCAAAAAATTAAAGAGTAATCTCAACTTTTTCAAAGACTTGCCGCGGTCGCCTGGTATGCCGACGGAATGCCGGTTGGACAGCGCCGAATGCACGCTTGTGCCGTACATTTTCACGTGCTTAAATGCCACTCAGTTCATTTTGCTGCAATGCAGCAGGCGCACTATGAGCCACTTAAGCCTGTCATCGGCTGTGAGGAGATCAGTTTGAGCCAGTCCAATACCGAGCGTCCCGAAGACGCCGCCAGCTTCAATACCTTTCTGCAATCGTTGACCGACAGCCACCGCCAGATACTGCAAAGCTTCGTCAGCGGTATCCGCCCCGCCACGCCGCCCGATGCCCAACGTGCGCTCGACCAACTGATGCACGGCATGGTCGGCGGCACCAGCCAGCTGCTCAACCTGCAACGCGGTTACTACAAGCAACAAATGGACCTTTGGATGGGTCTTCTTGGTGCGGGCGTACCGCAGGGGGCCGACAAATCCGACCGGCGGTTTGCTGCGCAGGAGTGGGACGATTACCCGTTCTTCGATTTCGTGAAGCAGCACTATCTGCTGACCTCGAAGTGGCTCACGGAGCTGGTCGATGGCGTGCCCATGGACGACGCATCGCGCGAGAAAGTGACGTTCTACACACGCCAGTTTATCGACGCCATGTCGCCGTCCAACTTCGCGCTGACCAATCCGGAAGTGATCAAGCTGGCCATGGACACGCAGGGTGAGAGCCTGGCGGAAGGCATGCGCAAGCTGGCAGCCGACCTGGAAAAGGGCCATATCTCGCAGACGGACGAGTCGCATTTTGCCGTGGGTGAAAATCTTGCCGTTACGCCCGGCACTGTCGTATTCCAGAGCGAGCTGTTCCAGCTGATCCAATACACACCCACTACTGAGCAGGTATACGAGCGCCCCGTGCTGTTCGTGCCGCCGGCGGTGAACAAGTACTACCTGATGGACCTGCAGCCGCACAATTCCATGGTGCGGCATTTCGTTGCCCAGGGTTACACGGTGTTCATGATCTCCTGGCGCAATATTCCCGAGTCGCTCGGTAAGCTGAGCTGGGACGACTATGTTGAAGCAGGTGTGATCAAGGCCGCCATGGCTGTTCGCGAGATCGCCAAGCAGGACAAGATCAATGTGCTGGGCTTCTGCATCGGCGGCGTGATCCTGGCGACGGCGCTAGCCGTGATGAAGGCGCGCGAACTGGACTGGTTCGAAAGCGTAACCTTCATGACCTCGCTGATCGACCATACGGAGCCGGGCGACCTGAAGCAGTTCGTCGACTGGGACCTGGTGAAGTCGCGCGAGGCCAAGCTTGAAGACGGTGGCGTGATCAGCGGCAAGGAACTGGCGCGCGGCTTTGCCATGCTGCGCGCCAACGACCTGATCTGGAACTATGTGGTCAACAACTACCTCAAGGGCAAGACGCCGCCACTGTTCGACCTGCTGTACTGGAACAACGATTCGGCCAACCTGCCGCTGCCCATGCACACCTTCTTCCTGCGCGAGATGTACCTGGAAAACAACCTCGCCAAGCCAGGTGCGATGAAGGTGTGCGGCGTGCCCGTGGATGTGCGCCAGTACGACTGGCCTACCTATATCTTCGCCGCACGTGAAGACCATATCGTGCCCTGGGCCTCGGCCTACCGCGGTACGCAACTGTTGGGCAGCGATGCGATCCGCTTCGTGCTGGGCGCATCGGGTCATATCGCCGGTTCCATCAACCCGGTGAGCGGCAATAAGCGCAATTACTGGGTGAACGACGCGCTGCCTGCGACCGCTGACGATTGGCTGGCGGGCGCCGAGAGCCGGCCCGGCAGCTGGTGGCAGGATTGGGATACATGGTTGGCGCCAAAGTCGGGTAAGCTCGTGCCCGCACCAAAAGCACCGGGTAACCGGAAGTACCGTGCCATCGAGCCGGCGCCGGGGTCTTACGTTAAAGAGAAGGTGGCTTGAGTCGCGTCACGTCGCCCTATCAAGCGCATAATATTGGTCCCGCAATTCATATAACTGTCCTTTAGGGCAGCAACCTACCTGAGCAGGAGCACACCATGTCTGAAGTCGTCATCGTTGCAGCGAAGCGTACCGCCATCGGCTCTTTCGGCGGCAGTCTGGCCAAGGTTTCCGCGCCCGATCTCGGCGCCACCGTGATCAAGGCCTTGCTGGAGTCCACGGGTGTTGCTGCCGACCAGGTCAGTGAAGTTATCCTGGGTAATGTGCTCACGGCGGGCCTGGGCCAGAACCCGGCCCGCCAGGCCCTGATCAAGGCCGGCCTGCCCGTGCACGTACCTGGCATGACGATCAACCAGGTGTGCGGCTCTGGCCTCAAGGCCACCCATCTGGCCGTGCAGGCTATCCTGGCAGGCGACTCGGACATCGTGATCGCCGGTGGCCAGGAGAATATGTCGGCCGCGCCGCACCTGCTGATGAACAGCCGCGACGGCATCCGCATGGGCAACGGCAGCCTGGTGGACAGCATGGTTTACGACGGCCTGACCGATGTGTACAACCAGTACCATATGGGGGTCACGGCCGAGAACATCGCCGCCAAGTACGGCATCAGCCGCCAGGAACAGGACGAGCTGGCGCTGTCCTCGCAGAACAAGGCTGAGGCAGCGCAAAAAGCCGGCCGCTTTGCCGATGAGATCGTGCCGGTGCATATCCCGCAGAAGAAGGGCGATCCGATCGCCTTCGCCAACGACGAATTCATCAAGCTCGGCGCCACCATGGACGGCCTGCAAAAGCTGCGCCCCGCGTTCAACAAGGAAGGCAGCGTGACGGCCGGCAATGCCTCGGGCATCAACGACGGCGCCGCTGCCGTGCTGATGATGAGCGCCGCGAAGGCAACTGAGCTGGGCCTCAAGCCCATCGCGAAGATCACCGGCTACGCCTCGGCTGGCGTCGAGCCCAGTATCATGGGTATGGGCCCCGTGCCCGCTACCCAGCGTGCTCTGGCCCGCGCCGGCTGGACGCTCGATAGCGTCGACCTGATCGAAGCCAACGAAGCCTTCGCCGCCCAGGCGCTGGGCGTGGCACGCGAACTGAAGTGGGACTGGAACAAGGTCAACGTCAACGGCGGCGCCATCGCACTCGGCCACCCCATTGGCGCCTCCGGCTGCCGCGTGCTCGTTACCCTGCTGCACGAACTGGTCCGTCGCGACGCCAAGCGTGGTTTGGCCACACTGTGTATCGGTGGCGGCATGGGTGTGGCGCTGTGTGTTGAGCGCGTGTAATCCGAATCGCCGTGTTGGACAGAAGGCCGGGCTAGCCCGGCCTTTTTATTTGCATTTGGCTCACGAAGTTGATTGACAAGAGAACGATCGTTCTCTAATCTTGCCTCTGCGCTTGTTCACCGGCTCCACTATAACAACTGAACAAGAACCGCTGCCGCGCTGTCTTCGAGCGGTCATAAAACAGGCACAGAGTAAGGCTGGGTGTGGAGCGCGAGGTGCGGTAAGCGTAAGAACGTAGCGAAGCCCGCGACTAAACCAGGGAACCCATTTGCAGTGTGATGTGACCAACGCTGACGGTACCAGAGGCTCGACGCAGCAAGCATTCTAGAAGGAGTGTTGTCCGCATGATCGAGAGTGCTCAAACCCATGCCCGGCGCTATCAGGAAGTTCGCGCCTACACGTATGAGCTGGCCGAGCCCCTGTCGACCGAAGACCAGTGCATCCAGTCCATGGCGGACGCCAGTCCGACCAAATGGCACATGGCGCACACGAGCTGGTTCTTCGAGACGCTACTGCTCAAGCCTCATCTGCCAGGCTACCAGGCTTTCGATGCGGCCTTCGCCTACCTGTTCAATTCCTATTACGAGGCGCTGGGCCCGCGCCATCCGCGCCCGCAGCGTGGCTTGCTCACGCGGCCGAAGCTGGATGAGGTGATCGCTTACCGCCGCCACGTCGACGAAGCCATGCAAAGGCTGCTGGCGCAGAGTGATGCAAAGCTGGTGGCCGAGATTGGCCCCTTGGTCGAGCTGGGACTGAACCACGAGCAGCAGCATCAGGAACTGATCCTGACCGACATCCTGCATGCGTTTTCCTGCAATCCATTGTTGCCAGCCTACCAAACCGGCCTCGCACCGGCGCAACCATCCGCGCGCGGCGCCATGGAATGGCTCGATGGCCCGACTGGCGCGGTGGGGATTGGCTACGCCGGCGGCGGCTTTGCCTACGACAACGAAACGCCGCGCCACAAGGTGCTGCTGCACCCATACCAAATCTCCGACCGCCTTGTGCGTTGCGGCGAGTACGCGGCCTTTATCGCCGACGGCGGCTATCAACGCCCGGAGCTGTGGCTTTCGGACG
>JAFAKZ010000232.1 GCA_019234745.1 Burkholderiales bacterium | reverse complement strand
GAGCCGTCGCAGCGTGGCTAGGTGCGCTTGCCACCATGGCATCGGCTGCAGCGCGCGTCTTCACGGCATCGTGCGCTTCGAACGCCTTGTCGACGGCAGCGTACAGATTACCGGCTGCCTCACCTTGCTTGGCTTGGTAGCCGGTCCACAATTGGCGGCCCAAGTAGCCAACTACGACGGCGAGGATCGTGCCCGTAATCAACATACCCCACTTGGCCCACATTGCCTTCAGTTCGGCAATCTGTTCCTGTTCCTGCAAATCAAATGCTGCCATTTGGATCGCTTCCTTCGTCTCTCGTCTGTCTTGCGCAAGCCTCGTTGGCTACGCGAATACGTTTAAAAAGGTCCACTAGGAACCAGCCCATCAACGCGAACCCTGCCATCAACAGAAGTCCGTCGAGCAGACGGTTGCCCAGTATGGGTAGAAACTGCGCCGTGCCACCTGCCAAGCTTGCTACGCCGACTGCCACCATGACGGTGCCCAGTACGTTGGCGAAGAACAGCTTGCGCGACAGCTTGAGGCGCGGCGTGTCGTTCACAATCTACTCAGCCAGCGCAGCCAACAGTTCCGTCTGCGCGACCGTACGCTGCTCGCCTTGGCCACGCAGCGGCTTGATAGCCGCCGTACCGGCAGCCACCTCGTCGTCACCCAGGATGACGGCAAAAGCCGCACCAGAACCGTCCGCCTTCTTCATCTGCGACTTGAAGCTGCCGCCGCCTGCGTGCACCGAGACAGAGAGTCCGCCATCGCGCAATCGTTCCGCAAGCAAGGGTGCCGCGCGCTGCGCTGCCTCACCGGCGTTGACCAGGTAGACGTGCGGCGCGTCCGTCGCCGTTACGCCGTAGTCCTGCATCAGCATGAGCACGCGTTCCATGCCCATGCCGAAGCCGCAGGCGGGAGTAGGCTTGCCGCCCAGCGATTCGACCAGGGTGTCGTAGCGGCCGCCGGCGGCGATCGTGCCCTGGGCGCCCAGCTTGGTCGTCACCCACTCGAACACCGAGCGGTTGTAGTAGTCGAGACCGCGCACCAGGCGCGTGTTCAGCACGAAATCGATGCCGGCCGCACGCAGGTGCTCGCAGAAGCCCTCGTAATGGGCACGGCTCTCCTCGCCCAGTGCGTCGAACATCTTCGGCGCCGCTTCGATCATGGCCTGCATGCGCGGGTTCTTGCTGTCCAAGATACGCAGCGGGTTGGCGTGCAGACGGCGGCGCGCATCCTCGTCCAAGAGGTCCATATGCTGTTCGAAATAGGCGATCAACGTCTGGCGGTAGGCATGGCGTTCTTCCGCATCGCCAATCGTATTGATCTGCAGCTCCACGTCCGTAATGCCCAGCTCACGCCACAGGCGCGCCAGCATGATGATCTGCTCCGCTTCCGTCTCCGGGCCGGCGTAGCCGAAGGCCTCGGCGCCCACCTGGTGGAACTGGCGCTGGCGGCCCTTCTGCACGTTTTCGTGGCGGAACATCGGGCCCATATACCAGACGCGCTGCGGGCCGTTGTAGGTCAGGCTGTGTTCGACCACGGCGCGCACGCAGCCAGCCGTGCCTTCCGGACGCAGGGCGATGCGATCGCCGTTGAGGGCATCTTCCCAGGCGTACATTTCCTTTTCGACGATATCCGTGTGCTCACCCACGCTGCGCACGAACAGATGGGTCTGCTCGACCAGCGGCAGGCGGATATTACGGTAGCCGTACATGCCCATCACGCGGCGGGCGACGTCCTCCAGGTGATGCCACAGGGCCGTGGACGGACGGCCGTCCGGGCCACCGTCGGGCAGTACGTCGTAGAAACCTTTGATGCTCTGGAACTTATCGGCCATTTCTAAGGAATTCTTCTCTCGATTCGAGGGCGTACGCCCTTATGACACAGCCTTGAGGGCGATGACGCGGGTGGCACTGCGCAGCTTGCCGCCCTCGCGGTAGTTGGTCAGCACGTAGTCTTCGACGATCTGCTGGAAATCTTCGGCGATATGGTCGCCCTTGAGCGTCACCGTCTTCTCGCCATCCACATAGACGGGCGCGACCGGCACCTCGCCAGTACCGGGCAGGCTGATGCCGATATTGGCCAGCTTGGATTCGCCAGGGCCATTCACCACGCAGCCCATGACGGCCACATTCATGTCCTCGACGCCCGGGTACTGGGAACGCCAGACGGGCATCTGCTCGCGCAGGTAGCGCTGGATCTTCTGCGCCAGTTCCTGGAAGTAGGTGGACGTGGTGCGGCCGCACCCTGGGCAGGCCGTTACAAGCGGCGTGAACGAGCGGATACCCATGGTCTGCAGGATTTCCTGTGCAACCACGACCTCCTTGGTGCGCGACTCGCCCGGCTCCGGCGTGAGCGAGACGCGGATGGTGTCGCCGATGCCTTCCTGCAGCAGTACGGCCAGCGCGGCGGTAGACGCGACGATGCCCTTGGAACCCATGCCCGCTTCCGTGAGACCCAGGTGCAGCGGGTACTCGCAACGCTGGCCCAGCTCTCGGTAGACGGTGATCAGGTCCTGCACGTTGCTGACCTTGCAGGAGATCGTGATACGGTCTCCCGGCAGGCCCAGTGCCTCGGCCTGCTCGGCACTTTCCAGCGCCGACTGAATCAGCGCTTCGCGCATCAGGGCATCGGCCGATAGCGGCTCCGCCTTGTTGGCGTTCTCGTCCATCATGCGCGCCATCTTGGCCTGGTCCAGGCTGCCCCAGTTCACACCGATGCGCACCGCCTTGTTGAAGCGGATGGCCGTTTCGATCATGGCGGCGAACTGCTCGTCGCGCTTGCTGCCACGGCCCACATTGCCCGGATTGATGCGGTACTTCGCCAAGGCTTCGGCGCAGTCCGGGAACTGGGCGAGCAGCTTGTGGCCATTGAAGTGGAAGTCGCCGATCAGCGGTACGTCGCAACCCATTTCATCGAGCTTACGGCGAATGGTCGCCACCTGGGCGGCAGCTTCGGGCGAGTTCACTGTGATGCGAACCAGCTCGGAGCCGGCCTGCCACAGTTCGAACACCTGGCGTGCCGTGCCCTCTGCATCGGCCGTATCGGTATTCGTCATCGACTGTACGACGACGGGCGCACCACCACCTAGCGGTACATTACCCACCATGACACGGCGCGAGGATCGACGGGGAAGTTGACTCATGACTTAGAACACCGGCGTAGGCTTATTTCAGTTCGACGTTGGCGACGTCGACCTTTAGATGCGACAGTAGGTCGATCTGGCGACCCTTGAAATAGAGTTCCGTGTTGCGGCCATTGCCCACACGCACCTGGTAAGGCGGGGTGCCAGCTGCCACATTGCGCGAATCACCGGCGTGGACAAGCTCGCTCAAGAGCTTCTTGCCGCTGGCATCGGTGATCTGGATCCAGCTGTCTTCTTTGGCCACGATGCGGATATCGGTGTTGCGGGCCGCTTCCGCAAGGGGCGTCGGGCTTGCAACTACGGCTGGCGTCGGCGATGACGTCGCGGCGGGCGCTGTGGCTGGTATGGCAATCGTCGGCAATGGCGTCGGCGTTGTCGCTGCTGCGACCGGCTTCTCTGTGGGCTTGGCGGCCTCGGTCGGCGTCGGCGCAGGCGTATTCGTTGCGTCCGGTACGGGCGTGGCCGACATATCGGCAGGCGTCGCGGACGGCGTTTCGGTCGCCACCGGCGTCGGTGTCATCGGCCGTGACTGTTCGCCGCCACCCTGGCCGGCGTCGAGCGTAAGTTGCGGCTCGTGCCGGTTGTTCACGTAGTACCAGGCGGAAGCCAGGCCTAGCGCGACGACAACGGCGATCAGCATGAAGATGACAGACGGCCCGACCTTGGACGGGCGATGCGGTCGCAGGATGGGCATCGCCTGGTCCTGCAGCCGCGGCAACACGGCTTGCGGGGCCTCGGTCGGGAGCACGCGCGCCAAGTCGCCCAATAGCGGTTGCGGGTCGATATGCAGCAAACGGGCATAGTTGCGCACAAAGCCACGCACGAAGGTGTTGCCCGGCAAGGCATCGAAGCGATCCTGCTCCAGGGCCTCGATCTGACGCTTGGACAGCTTGAGCTGCGCGGCTACGTCTTCCAGACTCATACCTGCCTGCTCACGTTGGCTCGCCAGAATGGTGCCAACGGACGGCATGCGGGTCGTGGTCGGGGTGGTGATGTCCGTCGTGGGCTGCTCTTGGAATGAGTTCATTGGCGCTTTCGGTACGGTGCAACTCGCTACTGCAGGTCGTTAGTCGAACTGGCCTTTTGCCAGCTTGCGCGCTTCGTCGGTCTGCGGGAAGCGCGTGCTCAAATCGTTTTCCAGCGTGGCCGTAGGCTTGTCGCCCAGCTTGCGGTCCACGCGGATGGCCAGCCAGATGGACGCGGCCGTCGCCGGCGCGACCTTGGCTTCGCGCTCCAGCAGATCACGCGCACTCTGAAATTCGCCGCGGGCATAGGCCAATTCGGCCAGACTCTGGAACATGACCGGACTATTGTTGGGCATCGAACGCTCCGCCTGATGCAGGTAAGCGTCTGCCGCGTCCAAATCATTGGCCTTGATAGCGCAGGTACCGGCCATCACGAGCGACTTCTCGGGCGTCGTGTAGAGCGGGTTCTTCACCGCTTGCGTGAAGTAGTGCAGCGAATCCTTGTACTTGCCCACGCGGTTGCACAGGAACCAGCCGTAGTTGTGGTTGATGTCGAAGTCGTCTGGCGCCAGGCTCAGCGCCTTCTTGAAACTATCATTCGCGCCATCGAACTCGCGCAGCTCGCTCAGCACAAGGCCGCGCACGCTATAGGCCGGGGCGTAGTCCGATTCGGCCGCCAGAGCCAACTTGAGCTTTTCCAGCGCAATAGCGTACTGACCGAAGCCGAAATAGCTCGCCGCCATCTCGGTATTCAGCCTGGCAAGCTCCTGGCTCTTGGTCTCGGCTTGCGCGGAAACCGAACCGAACATCGTGCCTAACAGCACGTAAAGAACCAGCCGCTTCATGCAGTACGCTCCCTCTTGCTGAGTTGAATCGAATCCACCGGCGCCTTACCCTCTTCCACCAGCCGCAGCGTACGCCGCGTCTTGTCCTTCACCTGGCCCGCCAGTTGCCCGCAGGCGGCGTCGATATCGTCGCCGCGCGTCCTGCGTACCGTCACCACGTAGCCTGCCTGGATCAGATGATCGCGGAAGCGGCGGATCGCATCGGGCTTGGAACGCTGATAGCCGGAGTTGGGGAAAGGATTGAACGGGATCAGGTTGAACTTGCAGGGCACGTCACGCACCAGCGCCACGAGCTGGCGGGCATGCTCCATCGTATCGTTGACACCATCGAGCATCACGTACTCGAAGGTGATGAAATCACGCGGCGCCTTTTCCAGATAACGCAGGCAGGCAGCCATCAATTCTTGCAGCGGGTACTTCTTGTTGATCGGAACGATCTCGTCGCGCAGCGGATCGTTCGGCGCGTGCAGCGACACGGCCAAGGCAACCGGGCAGGCTTCGCGCAGGCGGTCCATGGCGGGCACGATGCCGGATGTCGACAGCGTCACGCGGCGGCGGCTCAACCCGTAGGCGTTGTCGTCCAGCATCAGGCGCATGGCGGCGACGACGTTATCGAAGTTGGCGAGCGGCTCGCCCATACCCATCATCACGACGTTCGAGACGATGCGGTCGCCCTTCGGGTCGCGGCCCAGGGCCTTGTTGGCCCACCATAGCTGGCCAATGATTTCGGCCGTCGTCAGGTTGCGGTTGAAGCCCTGGCGTCCCGTCGAACAGAAGGTGCATTCCAGTGCGCAACCGACCTGGCTGGATACGCACAGCGTGCCACGCTCATCCTCGGGGATGAATACCGTTTCGACACCGTTGCCGGTGCCAACATCCAGCAACCATTTGCGGGTGCCGTCATCGCCCACCTGCTCCATCATCAGCGCGGGCGGGGCGATGACCGCTTCACGCGCGAGCTTCTCGCGCGTGACTTTGGCAATGTCCGTCATCTGCTCAAAGCTGGCTTCACCGAAATGGTGAATCCAACGCATCAGCTGCTTGGCGCGAAACGGCTTCTCGCCGCGTTCCGCAAGGAAGGCAGCGAATCGTTCGGCATCGAAATCAAGCAGGTTGACAGGCATTGCCCAAACTACCTTAGCGTGTGAACACTTGCGAAGCGGGGAAGAAGTAGGCGATTTCGATCGCGGCGTTCTCCAGGCTGTCCGAACCGTGCACGGCGTTGGCATCGATGCTGTCGGCGAAGTCGGCGCGGATGGTGCCCTTCTCTGCCTTCTTCGGGTCGGTAGCGCCCATCAGTTCACGGTTCTTCAGCATGGCGCCTTCGCCTTCGAGCACCTGGACGATCACCGGGCCGGAGATCATGAAGTCGACCAGGTCCTTGAAGAAGGGGCGTTCCTTGTGCACAGCGTAGAAGCCTTCGGCTTCGGCGCGGGACAGGTGCATCATGCGGGCAGCGATCACCTTCAGGCCGGCGTTTTCAAAACGGCTGTAAATCTGGCCAATCACATTCTTGGCAACGGCATCGGGCTTGATGATCGACAGGGTACGTTCGACGGCCATGGAAATTCACTCCAAAAATCTAAAGACAAAGTTGGGAAAGGTTAGTTTTCTGGTCGCCGACCGCGCCTGCATTACGCAACTTCGCCATCGTCGACTCAAAATGACCTAGGATTCTACCATTTTTCGCAGCGCAGCAAGCGCATCCTTGCAAATGCGGCGCCGATAAACGTCGCAGATGCCCTATTATGATACGCAGCCGCAGCATGGGTATGGACGCCAGCCCAGCTTCACACGATCATCCGCCACTACGATTTCACAGATTTTGCGCACATGACCGCCATCCGCCCGACTCCGCTTCGCGCCTCGAACAGTTCAGAGCCCAGCGCCGACGAAATGGCGGAACAGCGCGAGATTCGCCAGCGCCTGATGCAGCGGCTGGCTATTGCCATCTGCCTGATCGTCGCCGCCGGTATCGCAATCGTGTTACTCAACAAGCTGGACAACCAACCCAAGCTAGAAGTGGCACAGTCGAGCATCAATCCGCTGCAAGCAGAAACACCCAGTCCCACGCCAGCCGCCACGGTAACGCCAGAGCCCGTGACGCCAACACCCGAGGCCGCGACGCCGACAGCCACACCAACCCTGGCACCGACACCCATTACGCCTTTGCCCGGCACGACGCCGACGGCAACACCGGCAGCCACGCCAACAGCCCAGCCCAGCCCAACCATGGTACCGAGCCACAGCGCCATTCCCACGGCGCCAACGCACGAACCCACGACCACCCCGAAGCCGGCTGCACAAATTGCCGAAACGCCTACCCCGCACCCAGCACCGCAGCCACGCGCGCACGAACGCGCACCGGAAGCCCTGCCTGCAACACCCGTCGCCACACCCTCGCCAACCCCAACACGCTCAGCTCCACCGCCTGCACCGGTCGTCGCCAGCCCCGCACCTACCCCCCGCCCAACTATGGAGCCTGCCACTCACAGCACGCCCATCGTCACAGCCCCCCTACCCAGCAAGCCACTTCCGCCACCCGCAGAGCAGACGATTACAGCGCTAGCAGCCGGCGTTTCACCGGTGGGTACAAAGGGATTTACCGTACAGGCAGGCGTATTCCAAAGTAGCGAAAATGCGGAGAAATTAATTGCGCAGCTAAGCGCAGCAGGCATCCCGGCGCGCTTGGAGACGCGCGTGCAGGTCGGGCCATTCCGCAACAAGGATGAGGCCGACCTGATGATGAGGCGACTGCGTGAACTGGGTGTCACGCCCATTCTGCAGACACCCGCCCCGCAATAAACCGCAGCTACGGGGCATCAGGCCAATCTAGTGGAATCCAGCGCGGCCACAGGCCATTCTCAGCCTGCATTTCCGCCGCAACGGCAATTCCTGGCACTGCAAGCAACACGCCGCGGCGCCACAACAAAGGCCAACGCGTACGCAGCCACGGCGGAATGCCCGCTTCCTGAAACAGATTCTTGACCGAACGCAACGGGCCGCCGCGATGCGTGCGCAGCGCTTCGCCGCCGACACGTAGGCGCAACTCCATGTCATCCAGACTGGATACTTCGAGGCCACTCGCCCGCTCTTGCCACACGATGTCGCCATGGAACGGCGCAATCGCGCGATTGACGGCATCGACCGACACGACCTCCGACAGCGCCTCGACATGGTCTGCAACCCACAGCTCATCTCGATAGCGATGCAAGGCATGGGCCGCCAGGCGAAAGCAGGGGTTGCGATCGCTCTCGGCGGTCAGGATTTGCTGTCGGAGCACCTCCAGCTGCTGCGCCTCCAGGCGGAGCCCGTGCCGTGCCAGCAGCCAGCGCAGCAGATTGCGCTGCCGAGCCTCACTTAAACTCGCCAGGCGCGCCAGCGATAGCCGCTCGCCGACCGAGCCGAAGTCCCCCGCCGCCAGTTCATCCAGCAGCTCGCCCGCTTCCGCAAAATGGCCCGCAGCCCGCGCAAGCGCCTTCGCCGCCCCCGGAAAGCGCGACCGCAGCACAGGCAGGACATTTGCGCGCAGGTAGTTGCGGTCATAAGCATCCTGCGCATTGCTCTCGTCCTCAACCCACCGCAGCTGCCGTGCATGCGCATAGTCTTCCAGCGCAGCGCGCGACTCGTCCAGCAAGGGACGCCAGATCAGGCCGCCCTCCGGCATCGCTCGCGCTGCCGGCATGCCGGCCGCACCATGCACGCCCGTGCCGCGCACGAGCCTGTACAGCATGGTCTCCGCCTGATCGTCGAGATGATGCGCCAGTGCAACAAGGTCCACCGCCAAGGATGCATAAGCCGCATAACGCCCGGCACGGGCACGCGCCTCCACATTGCCGCCAGGCAGTCCTGCAAGGTTCAGCTGGACACTGGAAAACGGCAGTCCGAGCGAGCTGCTGACGTCTGCGCAGTGCGCGAGCCAGCCATCCGCATTTGGACTAAGTCCATGATGGACATGGAATACAGAAAGGGAGAAAGCAAACCGCTCGCGCGCCCTCGCCAGGAGATCCAACAAGACCGTCGAATCCAGGCCGCCGGAGAATCCGACGGCCAAGCGAGGGCCGCCCGCCAACACAGGCTGGCAGCACGCGAGAAAACGGGAATAGAGTACGTCGGGATCAGCCGAGGCTGACTTCCTTGAACTTGCCATAGCTCATCAAGCGCTCGAAACGCGCATCCAAGAGCGCATCCACCGGCTTGTCCTGCAGCGCCTTGAGCGCATCCTGCAGCGACTTCTTGAGCGTCAGCATCATGGCTTGCGGGTCGCGGTGGGCACCGCCAACAGGCTCCGGCACGGCGCGATCGATCAGACCCAGGGTCTTCAGGCGACTGGCCGTGATGCCCAGCGTTTCCGCCGCTTCCGGCGCCTTCTCGGCACTCTTCCACAGAATGGAAGCGCAGCCTTCCGGCGAAATGACGGAATAGGTCGCGTACTGCAGCATCTGCACGACGTCGCCCACGGCAATCGCCAATGCGCCGCCCGAGCCACCCTCACCGATCACCGTGACGATCACCGGAACACGCAGTTTGGCCATTTCGAACAGGTTGCGGCCAATGGCCTCGGACTGCCCCCGCTCTTCCGCGCCGATGCCGGGATAGGCACCCGGCGTGTCGATGAACGTAATGACGGGCAGATTGAACTTCTCGGCCAGGCGCATCAGACGCAGAGCCTTGCGGTAGCCTTCGGGGCGCGGCATGCCGAAGTTGCGGTACTGGCGCTCCTTGGTATCGCGCCCCTTCTGGTGGCCGATAACCACGACGGACTGGCCATTTAGGCGCGCCAAGCCACCAACGATGGCCGGATCGTCGGCAAAGGCGCGGTCGCCATGCAACTCTTCGAAGTCGCTGAAAATCTCGCGAATGTAGTCGAGCGTATAGGGACGCTGCGGATGGCGAGCCACCTGGGAAATCTGCCAAGGCGTCAACTTGGCATAGATCGTCTTGGTGAGCTCCTGGCTCTTCTTCTGCAGATGATCGATCTCGACCGAGATATCAACCGCAGAATCGTCCTGTACATAGCGCAACTCCTCGATCTTGCCTTCGAGTTCTGCGATGGGCTGCTCAAAATCCAGAAATGTGGTCTTCATGCTCGGGTTGTGCGCGGGAGGCCGCGATTAGTCACTCCGTCTTGCCGGCGTTCGGCGAAATCGCGCAATCATAGCGAAAACCTGCAATGCCGCAAGATTGACAAACAGTCAATTCAAGCAGCCGTCCGGCAAAAAAGCGGCCAACTTACGCGTTGGTAAACACCATCACGGCACGCACGCCGCTCTTCTGGATCGCCTTGCGGGTGGCGGTGTTCAGCACAATGGGCGAGCTGGTGTGCGGCGTGATCTTGCCCGTACCGGAGTCCTTCGCGAGCGTCAAAAGAAGTACGATATCTTTTGTATCCTTGCAGTCGATCTTGGCACTTTCCTCGTCGGTTAGGCTCAATTGATAGTTGAATCCGAGCAGGCTTGCATCGATCACGTTCAACACGACATCCGGGCCGTTCACCGACTGCATCCACATGACGCGTGGCGCCGGACTCTCGTCGTGCAGCAGCTTGAACTGGGTGCACTCCTCGAAGCCGGGCAAGCCATCCGGAAACGTGATGATTGTATTTTCATCGATATCGAGGACCCCGAACTGGAGTGTTTCGATCTGCATGGCCGGATGGTCTCCCTATACGTTCAAGTTTGGCTCAATCTAGCCGAAATTAAGGCAGACCGCAAAACTATTGAAATCG
>JAFAKZ010000128.1 GCA_019234745.1 Burkholderiales bacterium | reverse complement strand
CAAGCCTTACCGATATATATTTCACGGCGTTCGGATCAATCGCCGAAAACCCCCAACTCATCGTAAGCTTGCCGGCATTCATCGACCGCCCCCTCGCCCATGCGCACCGACCAATCTAAGGTTCGTTCCGTCATTCAACCACTGATGGGAGGAACCAAGATGCAACTCAAAGCCCTGCTTGTATGCGCAGCCGTTGCCGGCGCGCTCAATGTGAAACTGTCTGCAGCCGACGTGGCTGGCGTACCGCACGGCTGGACCGTGTCGGGCGATGGCGCCAAGCAGTACGAAGTCGGTTACGACTATAGCGAACATGCCACCTATGTTCGCGGCACCGCCGGGCAGCCTGCGCAGACCATGTCGCTCTCACAGGCCTTGGACCCTCAGGCCATGAAGGGGCGCTTGGTGCAGATCAGCGCCGAGGTGCGCGACGACGACCCCAACGGTCGCTTGGAGTTCTACCTGCATGGTACGGGTCCCCGTACCGATGGCGCGAACAACGAGACACTGGCCGTGACGACCACTGCGTCAAACCCGGGAGAGTGGCAGGAGCTGCACATGAAGCTCAAGCTCAGCGACGGCGAAAAGGCGCTTACGCAGCTAGCGCTGGGCTTTGCCGTGCAAGGCGAGGGCCGTGTGTGGATGCGCAACGTCAAGATTGAAGACGTCAAGCCGGTCGATCTGACCAGCAAGAAGAACGACCCTCTTGCGCGCTCGCTTCCCCTGCCGGAATTCAAGTCCGCGCCGACCAATTTTGAGATGGCTCCGTGACGCAGGACGATACCCATCCATTTGCCAGCTACCCGGCAGCGGCGACCCTACGGTCGCTGCTGTTGGGATCGGCGACCGTCGCGGTATGGTCGGCCTTGCGCAGCCCCTTCCTGGCCGACCTCGCTGGACTGTTGCTCGCCTATGCGACGGCGACGGCCGTGCTCTGCTCGGGACGGCGTAGCAGTAGGCCTAATACGCAGGCGGCCGTCGCCGCATTGGCTTTGTTCGCAGGCATGTTTGTCGCTCTGCTGTGGCAACACTATCGGCCGCACGGCCTTTCTTTGCCAGAGGCTGGCTGGCACGCCACAGCGGCAGGTGGCGCATTGGCATTGCTTGTGCTGCCCACGTCACTGCCACGTTGGTTATCCTGGCGCGAACGGCAGGCGCTGGCCGAGCAGGCGGCGCAGCACGCCACGGAACGGGCACTGCTCGAAGCCCGCCTCGCGGCGCTACAGGGGCAGATCGAGCCGCATTTCCTCTACAACACACTGGCCAATGTGCAATACCTGGTGCGACGCGACGCAGAAGGTGCCGACGCCATGCTCGCGCACCTGATCATCTATCTGCGCACGACGATGCCAGACATGCGCCAGACCGAGTCCACGATAGGGCGCGAGCTCACCCATGTGCGCGCCTATCTCGATATCATGCAGATCCGTATGGGCAAGCGCCTGCGCTATGTGCTGGAATGCCCGCAGGACCTGGAACACGCCATGGCGCCCACGCTGACCCTGGCGACGCTGGTGGAAAATGCACTGAAGCATGGCCTGGAGCCGAAGCCAGGCGGCGGCGGCATTACCGTGGCCGTGCAGCGCGATGGCGATATCCTGCAGCTGACCGTAGCGGACGACGGCGCCGGCTTTAGCGAGAAGGGCGGCAGCAGTACGGGCGTGGGCCTGCGCAATCTGCGCGAACGGTTGAGTACGCGCTATGGCAGCGCAGCAGAATTGCGATTGGAAGCCGGAACAGGGGGCGGTGTGGTTGCCACCATGCGGCTGCCCCTGATAATCAACGAGGAAAACGATGAAAGCGAGCGCCCTGATCGCGGAGGACGAACCGCTGCTGCGCGCACAGCTGCGTGAGGTGCTGGCCGAAGCCTGGCCGGAGCTGCAGGTGGTTGCCGAAGCGGAAGACGGCGTGGACGCCCTGGCAGCGCTCGTCAGCCACCGTCCCGACGTGGCCTTCCTCGACATCCGCATGCCGGGCACGGACGGCCTGGCGGTGGCGCGTGCGGCGGCGGGCCGCTGCCACGTGGTCTTCCTCACTGCCTACGACGAATACGCCGTGCAGGCCTTCGACCACGGCGCCGTGGACTACCTGCTCAAGCCCATCGACCCCAGCCGCTTTGCCCTGGCGCTGAAGCGGATCAAGGCGCGCATGGCGCAGGCCAGCTTGCCGCCCGATCTGAGTCCCGTAGTCCGGCAGCTCAGCCCCGCAGAACC
>JAFAKZ010000072.1 GCA_019234745.1 Burkholderiales bacterium | reverse complement strand
CGTGCACGTATCCGTACGCAGATGAGTGCGGCACACGAGCCGGAGCATATCGACCGCGCCGTGGCGGCGTTTGTCGCGGTCGGCCGTGAATTAGGCGTCATTCCTGCGTAAAGCTCCGTCGGTGCGCTACAAAGAAGTGAGCGTGGCGAACGGTAAAGGAGCAGGGCAATGAAGGTACGGGCATTGGCGGTCGAGGACTATCTTCCGATCGTCAATCAGGTCAACGACTGGTGGGGCGGCCGGCAAGTCAGCCAGCTGCTCCCGCGCCTGTTCTTCGAGCACTTCAGCAATACGAGCTTCGTGCTGGAGAGCGAGTCGGGCCAAGCCATTGCCTTCCTCGTCGCCTTTGTTTCGCAGACGGAGCCCGACCTTGCCTATGTACACTTCGGCGGCGTCGATCCGCGCGAACGGGGACAGGGATTTGGTCGCAAACTGTACATGGCTTTGTTCGACAAATTGCGTACATTGGGCTGCCGTCGCGTCCGTGCCATTACCTCGCCGGTCAACCACGGTTCCGTATCGTTCCACCGCAAGCTGGGCTTCCATATCTTGCCAGGCGACGACGTGATCAACGGCTACCCCGTGCAGAACGACCTCGCCGGCCCTGGCCAGCCACGTATTTGTTTTGAAATCCTGCTGAATACTGCTCACGAAGCGATATCGAAGCGGGAAGACGTAGAAATAGGAAACTGAGACATGAAAGCACTCGTCAAGGCAGAGGCCGCACCCGGCCTGACCATGCAACGCGTCAAGAAGCCGGAGGTCGGCCACAACGACCTCCTGATCAAGATCCGCAAGACAGCCATCTGCGGCACCGACATCCATATCTGGAAGTGGGATGACTGGGCGCAGAAGACCATTCCCGTCGGCATGCACGTGGGTCACGAGTACGTGGGCGAAGTGGTAGGCATGGGTTCGGAAGTGCGTGGCTTCGAGATTGGCGACCGTGTATCGGGCGAAGGCCATATCACCTGCGGCTACTGCCGCAACTGCCGTGCCGGCCGCCGCCACCTGTGCCGTAATACAACGGGCGTGGGCGTGAACCGCGAAGGTGCATTTGCCGAATACCTGGTGATCCCGGCCTTCAATGCCTTCAAGATCCCGGACGATATTCCAGACGAGATCGCATCTATCCTCGACCCCTTCGGCAACGCCGCGCATACGGCACTGTCCTTCGACTTGGTGGGTGAAGACGTATTGATCACGGGTGCCGGCCCCATTGGCATTATGGCCGCCGCGATCTGTCGCCACGTCGGTGCCCGCCACGTCGTCATCACGGATGTGAACGAATATCGCCTGGAGCTGGCCCTGAAGATGGGTGCCACGCGCGCCGTCAATGTCGCCAAGCAGAGCCTGGCCGACGTGACGAAGGAGCTGGGCATGACGGAAGGCTTCGACGTGGGCCTGGAAATGTCCGGTAACCCACAGGCCTTCCGCGGCATGCTGGAAGCGATGAACCACGGCGGCAAGGTTGCGCTCTTGGGCATCCCGCCCGGTGACACGTCCATCGACTGGAACCAGGTGATCTTCAAGGGCTTGGTCATCAAGGGTATCTACGGCCGCGAAATGTTCGAGACCTGGTACAAGATGGCTGCCATGCTGCAGAGTGGCCTCGACCTGAGCCCGATGATTACGCACCAGTTCCCCGTGGACGAGTTCGAGGCGGGCTTCAAGACCATGCTGTCAGGGCAATCCGGCAAGGTGATTCTGGATTGGGAAGTGGCGTGATTATCTTGATTGGGTAGGAAGTCAAATAAGGGGGTGAGGAAACTTGCCCCCTTATTTATTCAATGTGGTGTTGCGAGTACCTTAATTCAGCTTAACGGCGAACCGACGCATAAGCAGCCGAGGCTTGTCGGGCATATTGCCTGCATGGGGCCTGATAGATAGGGGCTTCCGCAAAATCATCATGTTTTGGATATATGGTTATTTCGGGTTTGAATTGATATATAAGGCTATCCCTAAGCGGTCCAAGTCCCGTTGGCGGTAGAATGGCGGCTCGATCTGGAGTAGCGCATGTACAAAACACTGGAAGATTTCGTCGGCAATACGCCGCTGGTTCGCCTGAAGAAGCTGCCGGGTGTTACCAGCAACGTCGTTCTGGCCAAGCTTGAGGGCAACAACCCGGCGGGCTCGGTGAAGGACAGGCCGGCGTTGAGCATGATTCGCCATGCGGCTGCTCGCGGCGAGATCAAGCCGGGCGATACCCTGATCGAAGCAACGAGTGGCAATACGGGCATTGCACTGGCCATGGCCTCGGCCATGATGGGTTACCGCATGGTCTTGATCATGCCCGAGCACTTGAGCGTGGAGCGGCGCCAAGCTATGGCCGCCTATGGCGCCGAGATCATCCTGGTGACCCGGCAGCAGGGTATGGAAGGCGCGCGCGACCTGGCCGAGCAGATGCAGCGCGAGGGCAAGGGGCGCATCCTCGACCAGTTCGGCAACCCGGACAATCCGCGCGCCCACTACGAGACGACGGGCCCTGAAATCTGGCGTGACACGCAGGGCCAGATTACTCATTTCGTGTCCAGCATGGGTACGACGGGCACCATCATGGGTTGCAGCCGCTACTTCAAGGAAATGAACCCAGCCATCCAGATCGTGGGTGTGCAGCCCATGGACGGCGCGCAGATTCCTGGCATCCGTAAATGGCCTGCCGAGTACTTGCCGTCCATTTGCGACTTCAGCCGCATCGACCGCATCATGGAAGTGAACCAAGGTGACGCGGAAGAGATGACCCGGCGCCTGGCGCGGGAAGAGGGTATCTTCGCCGGCATCAGTTCCGGTGGCGCCATGGCTGCCGCCTTGCGCCTGAGCCAGGAAGTGGAAAACGCCACCATCGTCAGCATCGTCTGCGACCGTGGCGACCGGTACCTATCGACGGGTGTTTTCCCGGCGTAAGTCGCGCGACCAGACGTGCCATACCGGATACCTTCCTGTCGTCGCAACCGCTTGTGGCTTGATTGCAACCGTATTTCATCCAGATGAAGACGGTACCTGGACTATTGTCTATCCTGTTGCTAACCGTTTGAATTTATTCACTTGCCGTTGCCAATGTGGCCACTGGCTTGTGGGAGTCCACTATGAATCGGGAAGAGATCGTCAACGTATTGCGCGAGGCGGACTGCCTGCACAGCGAGGCGGAAGTGCTGGCTGCGATCGAGCGTATGGCGGTCGATATCACGGAATATCTCAAGCACAAGAACCCGATTGTGTATGTCGTGCTCAACGGCGGCATCATCGCGGCCGGCCAACTGCTGCCCAAGCTGCGCTTTCCGCTGGAGGTGTCCTATCTGCATGCGACGCGCTACGGCGACAAGACCCAGGGCGGTCGCCTCAACTGGAAGGCGAAGCCCGCGGAAGACCTCTCCGGTCGGGCTGTGTTGATCGTTGACGACATCCTGGACGAGGGCAATACGTTGGCGGCGATCATCGACTACTGCATGTCGCAGGGTGCCGAGTCGGTACATACGGCCGTGGTCGTCAACAAGCGCCACGACCGAAAGGCGCGACCGGGCATGACGGCTGATTTTGTTGGCCTGGACGTGGAAGACCGCTTCCTGTTTGGTTGCGGCATGGATTACAAGGGTTACTGGCGCAATACCTTGGCGATCTATGCCGTAAAAGGCCTATAGCGGCGGCTATTCACCTCGCTGTTTTTTTTCCAGCAATTCCCAGCGCTCAAGCTTCTCCAAGGTCAGCATCTCGATTTCCTCAATGCGAGCCTGCCACGCGGCCGCATCCTTGGGTGTATCGCGGTAGACAGCCGGATCCAGCAGCTTCTCCTGCAGTTCCGCCTGCTCCTTCTCCAGTGCTTCAATCTGCGCCGGCAACTGTTCCAGTTCGCGCGTCTCGTTGTAGCTGAGCTTGACTGCGCGCGTGGTTGTGCGGGCAGGTGCCGCCGCCGAAGTCTTGGTAGGCTCGGCCTTAGGCGCTTCCTTGGCTTGCGTTGCCTGCATGCGTGACCTGGCTACCATCCAGTCGTCGAAGCCGCCCGGGTTTTCGATCAGTTTGCCCTCGCCTTCAAAGGCGATGACCTGGGTCACTACGTTATCGAGGAAGGCCCGGTCGTGGCTGACCAGGAAGACGGTACCCGTATAGTCGGCCAGCAATTGTTCCAATAGCTCCAACGTCTCGATATCGAGGTCGTTGGTCGGTTCGTCCAGTACCAGGATGTTCGCTGGCTGCGTGAAGAGGCGCGCCAGCAGTAGCCGCGCGCGTTCGCCGCCAGAGAGCGATTTCACGGGGCTGCGAGCACGTGCAGGCGAGAACAGGAAATCTTCCAGATAGCTAATGACGTGCTTACGCTCACCGCCGATCTCGACGAAGTCGCTGCCAGGGCTGATGACGTCGCAGATGGCCGTTTCTTCCGGCAGTGTGGAGCGGAACTGGTCGAAGTACGCTACTTCCTGTTTGCTGCCGCGCTGGATATGGCCGCTGTCCGGTTCAATTTCGCCCAGGATAAGCTTGAGCAGGGTGGTCTTGCCGGCACCGTTGGGGCCGATCAGGCCGATCTTGTCGCCGCGCAGGATACGCGTGGAATAGTCGCGGATCAGCGTACGGCCGTTATAGCCCTTGCTCACATGTTCCAGTTCGGCGACCAGCTTGCCGGATCGCTCGCCCGCATCCAGCGTGAAATTGACGCTGCCCAGCCGTTCGCGCCG
>JAFAKZ010000545.1 GCA_019234745.1 Burkholderiales bacterium | reverse complement strand
ATTGTTAAACGACCGGAATCGGTCAGAGCACAGGAGCGAGAAGATGATCGCCGACGTGAAAAAGAACGCCGAACAGAAGATGCAGAAGTCGGTTGAGAACCTGAAGAGCAATCTCTCCAAGGTTCGTACCGGCCGTGCCCATACAGGCATCCTGGACCACATCATGGTGGACTACTACGGCAACCCGACGCCGGTGCCGCAGGTGGCCAACGTGACGCTGATGGACGCCCGCACGCTGAGCGTATCGCCGTACGAGAAGAAGATGTCGGCCGCGATCGAAAAGGCCATCCGTGATTCCGACCTGGGCCTGAACCCGGCCAGCATGGGCGACACGGTGCGTGTGCCAATGCCGATGCTGACGGAAGAGCGCCGTAAGGACTTGATCAAGGTCGTGCGAAGCGAGGCCGAAGACAGCCGCGTGGCCGTGCGCAATCTGCGCCGCGATGCCAACGAGCAGCTCAAGAAGGCAGTGAAGGACAAGGAAATCTCCGAAGACGAAGAGCGTCGCGCCGTGGATGACATCCAGAAGCTGACCGACAAGCACATCGCCGAGATCGACAAGCAGCTGGCCGACAAAGAAAAAGAACTGCTGACGGTCTAAATGGCCCTGTTCCAGAGTTCAACCAAGGAAATACCGGCGGCCGCTTCGGTACCGCGCCATATCGCCATCATCATGGATGGCAATGGGCGTTGGGCCAAGAAGCGCTTCCTGCCGCGCGTTGCCGGCCATAAGCAGGGCTTGGAGACGGTGCGCGAGATCGTCAAGGCGTGTTCGGAACTGGGCGTGGGTTACCTCACGCTGTTTGCCTTTTCCAGCGAGAACTGGCGCCGGCCGGAAGAGGAAGTGTCCTTCCTCATGGGGCTCTTCCTTGGTGCGCTGCAGCGCGAGGTGGAAAAGCTCGATCGTAACGGCATCCGCCTGCGCCTGATTGGCCGTCGCGACCGCTTCTCGACAGAAATCAAGGAGATGATCGAGAAAGCCGAGGCCGACACGGCCGGCAATACGGGCCTGACCCTGACCATCGCGGCCGACTATGGCGGGCGCTGGGACGTCCTCAACGCCACGCAGGCCATGCTGAAGGCGCGGCCTGAGCTGGCCAACGGTACGTTCTGCGAGGACGATCTGGCACCCTACCTGTCGATGCATTACGCGCCGGAGCCCGACCTGTTCATCCGTACGGGTGGCGAGGCGCGGATTTCCAACTTCCTGCTGTGGCAGCTCGCCTATACGGAGCTCTACTTCACCGATATGTTCTGGCCGGACTTCGATCGGAACGCCCTCAACACGGCCATCGCCTCCTATCGCGCGCGCGAACGCCGCTTCGGCCGCACCAGCGAGCAGCTGCAGTCGCCCGCGGGCGGGAATGGCAAATGCTAAAGACCCGCGTGCTGACGGCGCTCGCGCTGCTGCCCATCGTCCTGCTCTGCCTGTTTGCTGGTTCGACCCTGGTTTGGGGCGCCTTCGCCGCCATCGCACTCACCCTGGGCGCGTGGGAGTGGACGCGCTTCGCCAGCTTCGATCGCGCCGAAGCCGCCGTATTCATCATTACCTTTGCCACCATGTCGGCTGCGTGGCTGCTGCTGCCCATTGCGCGCAGCTGGGCCGTGCTGTTCGACGGTTTTTCGCTGGCATTCTGGCTGCTGGGCATGCCCCTGTGGTTGAACCGCAAGTGGACGCTCAAGCGCAAGTGGGTTGCGGCTGGTATCGGCTGGCTGGTTCTTCTTAGCGCGCTGGCCGGCGTCACACGCCTGCGCGAATTGCAGTTCAAGGACTTCCCCATCTATGGCGGTGCCGTCGCGCTCTTGCTGCTGATTGCCATCGCCTGGGTGGCCGATATCGCCGCTTACTTCGCCGGTCGTGCCTTCGGCCGCCATAAGCTGGCTCCCTCCATCAGCCCCGGCAAGACCTGGGAAGGCGTGGTTGGGGCGTTGGTCGCTGTCGCCATCTATTTGGTCGTCCTACATCAGACGGGCGCGCCGCTGTTCCGCGGCTTGCCCCTTGTCGTGCTGCTGCCGGTGGGCGTAGGCTTGACGGCAGTGAGCGTGGTGGGCGACCTGTTCGAATCGCTGCTCAAGCGCCAGGTCGGCCTCAAGGATTCCAGCGGCCTGCTGCCAGGCCACGGCGGCGTGCTGGATCGCATCGACAGCCTCTTGGCGCTGGCCCCTGTCGCCGCTGCGCTGCTGTTTCGCCTGGCCTCGCTCGGCGCTTAAGGCTACCTATGCAAACCATTACCATACTCGGAGCGACAGGCAGCATTGGCGTCAGCACGCTCGATGTCATCGCCCGCCACCCCGATCGCTACCGTGTCGCCGCCCTGAGCGGCAACGGGCAGATTGATCGCCTGGTTGAGCAGTGCGCACGCCATCGCCCCCAATTCGCCGTTGTCGCCGAGCCTATGCGCTTGGCCGAACTCAAGGACAAGCTGCATTCCGCAGGCCTGGACGATGTCACGTCGCTGGCCGGCCCCGAGGCATTGGAGCAGGTTTCCACCCTGCCCGAAGTGGATGCCGTCATGGCCGCCATCGTTGGTGCCGCTGGCATGCGTCCTACCCTGGCCGCCGCACGCGCCGGCAAGCGCGTGCTGCTGGCCAACAAGGAAACGCTGGTCATGGCCGGGCATCTGTTCATGGATGCCGCTCGCCGCGGTGGTGCCACGCTGCTGCCCATCGATTCCGAGCACAACGCCATCTACCAGTGCCTGCCGCAGCCGTTTACCGATGCCGCAGAGCAGGGCGTACGGCGCATTCTGCTGACGGCCTCCGGCGGCCCTTTCCGTGGCTGGGAGCGTGAGCGTCTGGTGGATGTCACGCCGGAGCAGGCGGTGAAGCACCCGAACTGGAGCATGGGCCGCAAGATTTCTGTCGATTCCGCTAGCCTGATGAACAAGGGCCTGGAGGTGATCGAGGCACGCTGGCTGTTCGATCTGCCGCCCGAGCGCATTACCGTCGTCGTGCATCCGCAGAGCGTCATCCATTCCATGGTCGAGTACATGGATGGCTCCGTGCTGGCGCAACTGGGCAATCCCGACATGCGCACGCCCATCGCCTATGGCCTGGCTTGGCCCGAGCGCATTGACGCAGGCGTAGCGCCGCTTGACCTGTTCCAGATCGCGCGCTTGGACTTCGAACAGCCCGACCTTGCACGCTTCCCCTGCCTGGCACTGGCCTTCGAATCGCTGCGCGCAGGTGGTGCCGCACCCGCGGTGCTGAACGCGGCCAATGAGATCGCCGTGGCTGCCTTCCTGGATCGCCGCATCGGCTTCCGGGACATTCCGCGCCTCAACGAAGAGACCATGCACGCGGTCGCCAGCCGCTTCGATGCCGATTCGCTGGAAAGCCTGACGACGGCCGACCAGACGGCGCGCGACTTTGCCGATACATGGTTGGCGCGCAACGGGCGAAGCTAGATGTGTGATTCTATGATCAAGCTCTACCCGCAGGCTGTGCGCTGACGCCAATGACCA
>JAFAKZ010000516.1 GCA_019234745.1 Burkholderiales bacterium | reverse complement strand
GAAGCCGCCCAAGGGCCTCCGCCCCTATACGGAGCAGGAACTGCGCGGCCGTCGCGTATACATCGAGAACGAGTGCATGGCCTGCCACTCGCAGCAACCGCGCGTACGCGCGCAGGCGCCGGACTACAAACGCGGCTGGGGCCGGGCACCGGTGGCGGCCGACTACGTGTACGACCAGCCCGTGCTGCTGGGTACCATGCGCACAGGGCCGGACCTATTCAATATCGCGGCGCGCCAGCCCAGCGTGGACTGGCAATTGGGCCACCTGTACCAGCCGCGCGCCTACGCGGCGGCCAGCATCATGCCCAACTTCCAGTACCTGTTCACGGTCAAGCCCCACGCCGACGCGAACGATACGGTAGTGAGCCTGCCGCCGGCCTTCGCACCGAAAAACGGCGTGGTGGTAGCCAAGCAGGATGCCCTCGACCTGGTCGCCTACCTGATGTCACTCGACCACACCTATGCCGTGGACGACGCGCCGCCCCTGCCCGCGCCGGCCGATACGACCAAGCCGCAGAGCTAGGAGAAAACTGATGAATCCTTTCAAGCGCACGGCCGCACAGCAACGTGAAAATGCCGACCCTGACGAGCAGGTCAAGCCCGTGCCCTTCGTACTGCTGATCCTGATCGCCGGGCTGTTCACGTGGGGCGTGGTCTATCTTGCTACCGGCGAAATGTCGGCCAAGCAGTCCTGGGGTGACCAGCGCACGCTGGCCGACGTGGCCGCACCACCCAAGTCGGCCAAGGCTGACGGCGGTGCCCTGTTTGCCGCAAATTGTGTGGCCTGCCACCAGGCGACAGGCGCAGGTGTGCCGAACGTATTTCCGCCGCTGGCCGGTTCCGAGTGGGTGAACGGCAAGCCCGACGCCGTGATCCAGATCCTGCTGCACGGCATCGACGGCGATATCACGGTGAAGGGCGGCAACTACCACGGCCAGATGCCCAACTTCGGCGCCAAGTTTTCCGACGAGGAAATCGCCGCCGTGCTGACATACGTGCGCAGCCAATGGGGCAACCAGAGCCCGGCCATCGACGGCGCAGCCGTGAAACAGGGGCGCGAGGCGACCAAGGCGCACGACCAGTCGTGGAGCGGCGGCAAGGAGCTGGCGCAGTTCCAGTAAGCCCATGGGACGTACCGTTCTCGCCCTTTTTGTCATGTTGCTCGTGCTGTTCGCCGGCGCATCGGCCATGACGGATGGCTTCACTGGCTGGACCTCCGAATCGCTACGGCGCCAGCGCATTGCGGCCCACCCCGTGCCCGTGCCAATTGCGACCCTGGTCGACGCGCAAGGTCAGTCCTTTTCGCTCGATACGGCCATCCACCGAGGCGGCAAGGTCGTGCTGATCGACTTCATCTACACGCGCTGCAATACGGTGTGCAGCGCATTGGGTGGCGAATTTGAACAGCTGCAGCACGACATCGTCGCCCGTGGCCTGCGCGACAAGGTAAGCCTGCTCAGCATCAGCTTCGACCCGGCGCACGACGACCCGGCGGCGCTTGCCGCCTACGCCCAGCGCATGCATGCAGACCCCGTCATCTGGCGCTTCGCCACCACGCACGACGCCAAGCAACTGCCACTGCTGCTGCAGACCTTCGGCATCGTGGTCATCCCGGACGGCTACGGCGGCTGGACGCACAATGCTGCCATCCATATCGTGGGTACCGACGGCAAACTCAGCCGCATCCTCGATGTAGACGAATTCCGGCGCGCGTTGGCCATCGCCGCAGCGGGAACGGGAGCGGGAGCATGATGCGCACACTCTTCCTCTATCGCCGCGCGCTGGCCTGGGGCGCCTACGCCGGCCTACTGCTGGGCAGCCGCGCCCTCGTGGAAGCGAATATGTGGCAGCACATGCTGCTGCAGTTCCCCGCGCTGATCACGGGCGGTGTCTGGCTCGGCCACGCCCTGCCTGCGCGCTGGGCCGCGGCCAGCGCGCGCTACAATCAGCTCGGCCTTACCGGACTCGTCTATGCCGCCGTCGCGACCAGTGTATGGATGATCCCGCGCGCCATCGATCTGGCCGTGGAGGACTGGCGCATCGATGCCATCAAAATCGCGTCACTACTCCTCACGGGTATCGCCCTGCGGCTGTCATGGAAAGCGGCGGGACGCACCCTGCAAGCCTTCTTCCTGGTCAGCTGGGCCATGATGACGGTCACCGTCGGCATGCT
>JAFAKZ010000263.1 GCA_019234745.1 Burkholderiales bacterium | reverse complement strand
CCTCGCTGTCGACCACCAGCATGGGGTGAGGGTAGCCTGCGTCAAGCTGATGGCGGATCAGGGCGAAGTCGGGTTGAGGTTCGCGTAGGGGGTCGAACTGGCGAGGCATGGCGGCAAGCTGCAGATGATGAAGGGCTGCAGTCTAGCGTGCAGCCCCTGTGTCGCAATACCGGTATTGCTCCACTGTCGCGGGCGCGATACGGTCGCAATCAGCTCTCGCGATAGGCCTGTGCCAAGCGCACGTAATGCTGAGCAGAGTAGGCGAAGTGGGCCAGCTCTTCTTCCGTGAGCGGGCGCACTTCCTTCACAGGGCGCCCCAGGTAGAGCCAGCCGGATTTCAGCACCTTGCCCGGCGGCACGAGGCTACCCGCGCCCACCATCACGCGCGGCTCAATGATGGCGCGGTCCAGTACGATGGTACCGATGCCCAGGAGGCACTCGTCACCAATGGTGCAGCCGTGCAAGGTGACCTGATGGCCGATGGTGACTCGCTCGCCGATGATCAAGGGTGCACCCAGCGGGTCGCTCTCGCGCTTGTGCGAGACGTGCAGGCAGCACAGGTCCTGCACATTGGAGTCGTTGCCGATACGGATATGGTTCACGTCGCCGCGCATGACGGCGCCGGGCCAGATGGAGACGTTTTCGCCCAGCACTACGTCACCATAGATATAGGCGCCGTCGTCCACCCAGGCCGTGTTGGGAATCGTGGGGTGGATGCCTTTGAAGGGGCGGATGGACATGGTGCGTGCTCCTGGTCGATGACTGTTAGAGCGCGAGTATAGCGGTAGATGTGAATCGCCAAACGGGGGAACTTGGAAAGTGCGCCGATGGACGCATATAGAGTCTATTCACGCTCAGCGAGCCCTCACATGCACGACGCCAATCCCCTGCTCGACTTCACCGACCTACCGCGCTACGACGAGATCCGGCCGGAGCACGTCACGCCGGCCATCGATACCCTGCTGGCTGAGGCCCGCGCGGCCGTGAAGGAGGCGGAGACGGTGGCGCCCATCTCCTGGGCGTCCTTCATGCAGCCGCAGGACGACGCGATGGAAAAGCTCAACCGGGCGTGGAAGCAGGTAGCGCACCTGCAGGCCGTGGTGAACACGCCCGAGCTGCGCGAGGCCTATAACGCCAACCTGCCCAAGCTGGCTCAATTCGGCACGGAAGTGGCGCAGAACCTGGCGCTGTTCGCCCAGTACAAGCGCCTGGCCGAGACCAGCGAGTTTGCCGCTGCGAGCACGGCGCGCAAGCGAGTCGTGGAACATGCCCTGCGCGACTTCCGCCTGGGTGGTGCCGAGCTGCCGGAGGCGCAGAAGCAGCGCTTTGCCGAGATCCAGGAACGGCTGTCGACGCTGGCCGCCAAGTTCCAGCAGAACCTGCTCGACGCGACGGACGCCTTCGCACACTTCGTGACGGACGAGGCCGAATTGGCGGGCCTGCCCGACGAAGCGCGCGCCATGGCCCGTGCAGCGGCCGAGGCCGCGGGCAAGGCCGGCTGGAAGTTCAGCCTGCAGATGCCGTCCTACCTGCCTGTGCTGCAGTATGCACAGCACCGTGCCCTACGCGAGACGATGTACCACGCTTATGCCACCCGTGCGGCCGAGTTCGGTCCGGCGGAGTGGGACAATACGGCGCTGATCGACGAGATGCTGGCCCTGCGCGAGGAGTCGGCCCTGATGCTGGGCTTCACCAACTATGCGGAATACTCGCTGGCGACCAAGATGGCGGAGACGCCGGCCCAGGTGACGGACTTCCTGCGCGACCTGGCCCAGCGCGGCAAGCCGTTTGCGAACAAGGATCGCGCCGAGCTGGAAGCCTATGCCCGCGAGCATCTGGGCCTAGCGGAGTTGGCCGCCTGGGACCTGGCCTATGCTTCGGAAAAACTCAAGGAAGCGCGCTATGCGTTTTCCGCGCAGGAGGTGAAGCAGTACTTCACGGCCGACAAAGTGTTGGCTGGCTTGTTCGGCGTGATTGAGGACCTGTACGGCCTGCGCGCAGTGGCCGATACGGCGCCCGTCTGGCATCCGGACGTGCGCGTGTACCGCCTCAAGGACAAGGGTGGTCGCCTGGTCGGCCAGTTCTACCTCGACCTATATGCGCGCGAAGGCAAGCAGGGTGGGGCGTGGATGGACGACTGCCGCAATCGCCGTGCGCTGGCGGGTGGTACCCAGACCCCGGCCGTGCTGCTCACCTGCAATTTCGGCCGTGGCGTGGACGGCAAACCTGCCACCCTCTACCACCAGGAAGTCATCACCCTGTTTCACGAGATGGGGCACGGCCTACACCAGCTGCTGACGGAAGTGGACGAGCTGGGTGTGGCGGGCATCAATGGGGTGGAGTGGGATGCCGTGGAGCTGCCCAGCCAGTTTATGGAGAACTTCTGCTGGGAATGGTCGCGCGTGGCGGCCATGTCGGCCCACGTCGAGACGGGCGAGCCGCTGCCGCGCGCGCTGTTCGACCGCATGCTGGCGGCGCGTAACTACCAGAGCGGCATGGCTACTGTGCGCCAGCTGGAATTCGCCCTGTTCGACATGCTGCTGCATAGCGCCTTCGATCGCAGCCGTGACTCGGTGCTAGGCCTGATCGAACGCGTGCGGGCAGAGGTGGCCGTGAATGTCCCGCCCGCCTACAACCGCTTCCCTCATGGCTTTGCGCACGTATTCGGCGGCGGCTATGCGGCCGGCTATTACAGCTACAAGTGGGCGGAAGTGTTGAGTGCGGATGCCTATGCCGCGTTCGAAGAAGCGCCCGAGCGCGTCGCCGAGGTGGGTGAGCGCTTCCGCCACGAAGTGCTGGCCGTCGGCGGCAGCCGCCCAGCGCTGGAAAGCTTCAAGGCCTTCCGCGGCCGCGCACCGCAGATCGATGCTTTGTTGCGACATAGTGGGATGTTGGGCTGACTGGTGGCTACGAAATTTGGCCAACTGAGTTGGCAACCACGTGACGAACCAGAAAGGATAAACCCCGCTTATGCGGGGTTTTTTCTTGGCCCCGAGTTCGCGGCATCTCCAATTTACCCGCTCGGCAAGATTTAGATAATGGAAAACAAACGAATACATTTTCAAATTTTTCATTACAGAGAAAATGAATATGCCCTGCTAGGATCAATTCGCCTGTTTCATTGCGAGTTGTCGAATGGCAAATTGCAATGAAACGGTCAGCTTGCTTCGTTCATTACTGGCAATCAAACAACTGGTGCAATGAGGAGAAATGATGGTCTCGATTAAAAACGGCCTTTTCCTGGCCGCGATGTTGGTCCTGTGCAATTCGGCCTATGCCGATAACGACGACAAAGTCCGCAATTTACTTATCAACGGCGATTTCGAAGATGCACAGAATTTCGTCGCCGATAAGAATGATTCGATGTCCCTTTTGCCTGGTTCGCAGGCATTGACGGGCTGGACAATTATCAATCCGTCCAATCTAGACGTCGCCTGGCTGGGGCCGAAGAATCCATGGATCCCGGCGGCGCACGGCCAATACTATGTCGATCTGGCGGGTTATCACGGCAG
>JAFAKZ010000171.1 GCA_019234745.1 Burkholderiales bacterium | reverse complement strand
GCTTCCACCAGCGTGTTCCAGGCGCCGCAGCCGGGGCACTGGCCCTGCCATTTCGGGTTTTGCGTACCGCATTCGGTACAGGAGTAAACGGTCTTTGCTTTGGCCATGATCGTATGAAATCAAGAAGCCCGGCTAGGCCGGGCTCGGTAGGTTGCGGTCAAACTGCGTTCAAGCCTCGTCGAATGCTTCCACGTCCAGGTGGCTCACATCGCCCCAGCTTTCCAGCGAGAAGGCGCCGGCGCGGTAGCGTATGCGGTTGATGCTGGCATTGAGTAGGTCGTGCTTGCGCGGCAGGCTCAGGTCCATGGCCTTGGCTGCGCGATAGGCCACATCGAGCACGCCGCCGTGCGTTACTACGATCACCTGGGCGCCTGGATGCTGCGTGGCAATACGCGTCATGCCTTGCACGACACGCTGGTACAGGTTGCGCAGGCTCTCGCCGCCCTCGATCACATGGTCGGGATTGCGTGCCTTCCACTGTGCGAATTCGTGCGGTTGGCTTTGCGCCATCTCCTCGGGGGTCAAGGCACCCAGTACGCCGAAGTGCCGTTCGCGCATGCTGGTATCGATGGTGGGGGCAATACCCAGGCGGGCGGCGATCGGTGCCGCCGTTTCGCGGGCGCGTGTCAGGTCGCTGGTGTAGATGGCCGCGAAGGGGCGGCTTTCGTGGTCGTCGCGCAGGCGGCAGGCGAGGAATTCCGCCTGCTCGCGGCCCGTACAGTTCAGCGGGATATCGATCTGGCCCTGGAAGCGGCGTTCGAGGTTCCAGGCGGTTTCGCCATGGCGGATCATCCAAAGGGTGGTCTCGGGCATATTATTTCCCAATGAGCTTAAGCACTGGCCCGGTAGAGCCAATGCCAGGGTTCGTAGATAAATCCCTGCGGATTGCCGCGCGGATAGCTCAGGTAGAAGCCGAATTCCGTAGCGCGTTGTGTCAGCCAGGTAAAGGCTGCCGTCTCTTCAAATACCGTTTCCAAGGGCGGCGCGCCGGCAACCGTCAGGTCGAATGCCCGGCCCGTGTGGTGCTCGCTGTAGCCGGGTGCCGCGCTCACCGCGAGGATATCCGACATGGGCAGGCCCTTGCTCAACTTTCGGCGGATGATGCCTGCCTGGTAGTCCACGCTGCGGAACACGGACACGAACTCCAGGCCAATGCCATCGGCCATCGCCGCATCGCGCATGCGTAGCCAAGCAGCAGCAGCGGCGGCGTCGGCAAACTGGTCGCGCTCCAGGGCGTCGATGCCCAGCGGCACCAGCGTTGCGGCTTCTTCGCAGGGGCTAAGGCCACGCGTGGCTGCGTAGTCCGGCGGAATGCCCAATTCGGCATGCAAGGTGGCAAGGCGTTGCAGATAGGAATCCATGAACGATAAAACGACGTAAAGCCGACCACGCCGGCACGACTGCCATTATGCTGGATGGGCGTACTTCTTCAATGGTCTCTTCATGCTGTTAGCCATCCTTACCGACCTGCACGCCAACCGCGAGGCGCTCACCGCCTGCCTCGACGACGCCGCCACGTTTTCGCCGGACCGCTATGTCTTCCTGGGCGACTACGTGGGCTATGGCGCCGACCCGGCTTGGGTAGTGGAGACGGTGATGCACCACGTGGAATGGGGCGCCGTGGCCGTCGTTGGCAACCACGATCTGGCCGCGCTAGGGGCAGATAGCAGCATGATGGTGGCCGATGCGCGCAGTGCGGGGGCCTGGACGGCGGCGCAGTTGAGCCCGGCACATCGCGATTTCCTCGGCGCCATGCCGCTCACGGCCGAGCTGGACGGCTGTCTGTTCGTGCATGCCAATCCCTGGCACCCAGCAGGATGGGAGTACGTGCTGAATGGCGCCGATGCGGCGCGCGCCCTGTATGCGGTGCCTCACGCCTATGTGTTCTGCGGCCATAACCACTCGCCTGCGCTCTATAACCTGTCCAGCATCGGCAAGATGGGGCATTTCCAGCCCATTCCCGGCGAGGCCATCCCGCTCGCGCCGCATCGGCGCTGGCTTGCGTTGCCGGGCTCGGTAGGCCAGCCGCGCGACGGCAACTCGGCCGCCTGCTATGCCCTGTTCGACACTACGCAGCACACGCTCACTTTCCGCCGCGTGCCGTACGATATCGATGCGGCCGCCGAGCGTATACGCGCGGCCGGGTTGCCCAAGGCGCTGGCTGACCGGTTGCATTTCGGGGTTTGAGACGTGGCCCGCATCGACTTCGTTCAGGGACAAATGATCGACGGCTTCACGCTACGCGAGAAGCTGTTCACAGGCGGCATGGCGACCATCTGGTCGGTAAGCCACCCCGACCACGCCATCCCTATGGTCATGAAGCTGCCCAAGCTGCGCGGGGAGGACGACCCGACGGCCATGGTGGGCTTCGAAGTGGAGCAGATGCTGCTGCCGCGGCTGCGCGGCCCGCATGTGCCCAAGGTAATCGCCATGGGCGACTTCACCGAGCAGCCCTATATGGTGCTGGAGCGCATTCCCGGCGAATCGCTGCGCGCGCGTTTCGAGGAATTCAAGACGGCGGAAGCCGTGGCCGACTTGGGTGCCCGCATTGCCGACGCGCTGCACGACCTGCACCGCCAGCACGTCATCCATCTCGACCTCAAACCCAGCAATATCCTGTTGCGGACCGACGGCACGGTCGTGCTGGTCGATTTCGGCCTGGCGCATCACGATAGGCTGCCGGACCTGCTGGCCGAGGAATTCCACCTCCCCTTGGGCACGGCGCCCTATATGTCACCCGAACAAGTGCTGCACGACCGCAGCGAGCCGCGTTCCGACCTGTTTGCGCTGGGTGTGCTGCTGTACTTCATCCTCACGGGGGAGCGGCCATTCGGCTGGCCCGACGGCGTACGCGGCCTACGCCAGCGCCTGTGGCGTGAACCCGTGCCGCCGATTGCCCTGCGTGAGGATTGCCCGCCCTGGCTGCAGGAGATCATTCTGCGCTGCCTGTCGGTGAACCCCGAGGGGCGCTTCGCCACGGCAGCCGAACTGGCCTTGATG
>JAFAKZ010000133.1 GCA_019234745.1 Burkholderiales bacterium | reverse complement strand
GGCGGGACTTCCAGACCCTTGAATTCATGTGTTTCGGTAGCCGATTTGCCCGTATCCACACCGATATAGGGCCCGGACAGCAGCGTGTTCAGGCCGGAAATTTCGCCGGCGGCGATGCGCGGGCGCACGATCCAGAAGCGCGTGTCTTCAGCCAGAAAGCCGTCGGCCTGGCGGTCCAACTCCACGGTCACCAGGGCGCGCGAGCGGTCTGCACTCAGCGTCATGCGCTTGACCATGCCGATGTCCACACTCTTGTACTTTACGTGGGTCTTGCCGGCTTCGATGCCTTCCGCGTTGAGGAAGGAAATGGTGATGGTGGGGCCGTGCTGGAAGAAATCATGCACGGCAACCCAGGCGCCGAGCAGCAGCGCGGTGACAGGTATGAGCCACACCAGGTGCGGCAGCCAGCGGTTCGGCGTCACCACGGTGGCAAAGGGTATGGTGTCCTGCGTGTCCTCAGACATTACCTTCCTCGATGGGATCCCAGATCAGGCGCGGGTCCAGTTGTTGTGCGGCGAACATGGTCATGATGACCACAACGGCAAAGGCTGTCGCGCCGCGTTCTATTTCTACGCTAGCCAAGCCGCGCAATTGCACCAGGGCGGCGAGCAGCGTTACCACGTAAATATCGAGCATAGACCAGCGCCCGATTTCTTCGACGATACGATGCATGCGACTGCGGAATTTGGGCCGCCATTGTGAACGACGCCCCACGCTGAAAAGCAGGTAGGTGATCACCACCAGCTTGAGCAGCGGCACGACGATGCTGGCGAAGAATACCAGCAGCGCCAGAGGCCAGGAACCCGTATGCCATAGCACAAGAATACCGCTCAGGATGGTGTCGCTCTCGCTCGCCAGCAAGGATTGCGTGTGCATGATGGGCAGGACATTGGCGGGGATATAGAAGATCCCTGCCGTCACTACGAAGGCCCAAGTCCGCTCGATACTGTCGCGCTTGCGCGAAACCAGCGGCGCACCGCAGCGCGTGCAGCGGCAGTACCTGTCCGATGTACTTGCTTGGCGATGCAACTGGCCGCAGGATGGGCAGCGGATCAGGCCGTGGCGCTTGGCCGTGGAGCGCAAGCTGCCGATGTTGCGCGGCGGTTTGCAGAAGCGCTGCGGCGTGCCGCGGATCTCATCCACGCGCGCCCACAGTTCGGGCGGATTGAAGCTGAACGCCACGGCCGCCATCAGGAGAATGAGCAGGCCGAAGGACCATAATGCAAAGCCCGGCAATACGTGGGCGAAATTCGACAGCTTGACCAGGCTCACCAGCACGCCAAGCATGAAGACCTCGATCATGCCCCAGGGCCGCGTGGCATGGACGGCACGGTAAACGAGGGCGAAGCGCGGCGGAATGCGGCCAAACTTGAGCGGCAGCAGTATGTAAATGATCGCCAGCAACTCCAGTGCAGGCACGACCATGGTGGTGAAACCCACCAGTGTGCCGACCACATATTCGCCCTGGTCGAACAGCGCATGGACGGCGCGGTAGAGCAGCACGTCGCTGCGATCGTCATTGAGTTCCAGGCCGACGATGGGAAAGATATTGGCCAGGACGAAGAGAATGAGCGCACCGAGCGTATAGGCCAGTGTATGGTCCAGCCCACCCGGCACATGATGGCGCAGTTCGATGCCGCAATCACGGCAACGCAATACGAAGCGACCCCGCAGTTCCGGTTGATACTGCAGCAGATCGCATTCGCGGCAGGCGATCAGCACAGGTCGTGCGGTATCTGGTGCGGGGTCGGCTAAGGCGTAATCGGTCACGAAGCGAGGACGTCGGTTGTCGGCTCCTTTTTATGTTATCTCAGCGCCGCACCGCTTGCAGCATTGGTTTGCGGCCTAGAATCGACTCGTAAGGGTCAGCCACGCATCAGGGAGCTGGTCCGTGACCATGGCTTCGAGACGCTTGTCGTATCCCGTGAGAATGCCAAGGCCGACGACGACGAGAATCACGGCGAATACCTTCTTGAATAGATCGATGCGGCCCTGCACTGTGGCGCGCAGCTTTGTGATACCAGCTCGCGACAGATAGGCCAGCGCCATCAAGGGTATGGCTGCACCCAGTCCGAAAGCCCCCAGGATGATGGCACCACGCGCTGCACTGCCTTGCGTGGCGACAAGTGTCAGCGCGGAGGCAAGCAGGGGGCCGGAGCAGGGGCTCCAAACCATACCGAGTAGACCGCCTAGACCGAAGGCGCTCAAGTTCGATGCCCCCGTCAGCCGCTGCGAGGCCCCGCCCGCGAGACTCGCTACGGGCGACATGAGGCGCGCAAAGCCCTCGGATAAGGCGGGTACGAGCATGACGATGCCAAAGGCGAGCAGCATGACGGCGCCGGCCGTGTGTATCGTATCCGTATCGATGCCCAATCGATTACCGAAGGCACCGACGATCACGCCCATCAGGGCGAACATGCTGATCAGCCCCGCGCCCATGGCGACGGGCGCTGTACGATTGGCCTGCACGGCGCCGCCGATCACGAGCGGCAGGATGGGGAAGACGCAGGGCGACAGCGTGGTAAGGCCGCCGGCCACCACGCTGAGGGCCAGATTACTTAGAGCGATGGTCACGACGAATTCCCTACAGTGCAGTCTTCAGGGCGGCCTTGATCTTGTCGGGCGTCGTTTCGCCCGCGATGCGGCCCTTCTCGGCGTTGCCCTTGTAGACGATGAAGGTCGACTGCGTCTCCACGCCCAACTTCTTCTCCAGCGCCTTTTCCTTGTCGTAGTCGACGTCAAGGATGGCGATGTTCAAGTCCTTGTCGGCCTTGAGGCTATTCAGCGCCTTGTCCTGCGCCCGGCAGGTGGGGCACCAGTCGGCGCGGAAGTGCAGGGCGACGGGCTTGCCGGCGGCCTGGGCCTTGCTCAGGGCATCGGGCGAGTAGGGTTGGATGTCGAGTGCATAGGCCGACATGGCGACCAGGGCGGCAAGCAGGGGGCGAACATAGTGCATCATGATTCTCCAGTATCCGGTGCAGGGTTTGATTGGGCGAAGCGCGCGGTGTTCCGGGGGGGTTGTGTAAAGGCGCTTGCTGTTCCTGTCCGTTGGTCGGACGAAATGAGACTTTCTTACGCAGCGCCTTCGCCACTCACTGACTGCGGCACGCGGCCAGGTCTTGCGGCGTATCCACGTCCTGCAGGATGCCTTCGTCGTCCACCGTGAGGCGTACCGCAGCCGACCAGTCGACTAAGTGTCGTGCGCCTTCGTCGCCTGTTGCGCTGCATAAATCTGAGAATGCAGCTGCTGGTAGTCCGCGCGGATGCCCCGGCTTCTCGTCGTAGATTGGGACGACCAATTGTTGCTTCATTGCCAGCGTCTGTGCGATCAGGGCTATCGTCTGCGGCTTAACCCAGGGCATGTCGGCCAGACCGATGATGATCCCGGTCACCGAGCCCTGCGCCATGATGGCCTTCATGCCCAGTGCAAGCGAATCACCCATGCCCGTGTCGGCGTTTGCATTGATCACCGGTATCACGCCAAAGGCGGTGCATGCCGCCAAGCCAAAATCGTCACCCAGCGGGATGACCGAGAATACCGGCCCGTCCAACGCCTCGAAGGCACGAAAAACCGCATGCAGCATGGGTGTCGTCGCATCGATCAGCGTCGCGCGCTTGTCGCTGCCGAAGCGAGAGGCACGGCCCGAGGCCAAGATCAGTCCGGCAATGGTCACGATGCGGTGTCGGCCACGCAGCTGGCGTTGGCGGTACGTGGTGTACGCTCCATCTCACGGCGCACCTGTACCAGTTCGGCGGCGATCGAGACAGCGATTTCAGCTGGCGTGCGTGAGCCGATATTGATGCCAACGGGGCCGCGCAGGCGCGCCACCTGTTCCGGCGTCAGGTCAAAGCCCAGCAGCCGCTCGCGTCGCTTTTCGTTCGTGGCGAGCGAGCCCAGCGCGCCGATATAGAACGCCGACGTCTTGAGCGCTTCCATCAGCGCCAGATCGTCGAGCTTGGGGTCGTGGGTAACGGCGACGACGGCCGTGCGGTCGTCGCAGCCGAAGGCATTGACGACGTCGTCCGGCATATCGCGCGCGACGGCCGTGGCCGCGATATCCCAATGATCGGCGTATTCGGCGCGCGGGTCGCAAACCGTTACTGCGTAATCCAGCGTTTGCGCAATGTTGACCAGGTAGCGGCCCAATTCGGATGCACCGATGACCAACAGGCGGTAGCGCGGGCCCAGTACGTTATGGAAGGCGCGTTCGTCTTCCGCAAAGTAGGGGGCGTTGTCGGCGGACGACAGGCTGCTCACGCCCGTTTCGAAATGCACGCTACGGCGAATCGCATGGCGCGTTTGGATAGCCGTCATGGCCGATTCAACCACTTCGCTGGCCCAGCGCGACTCGATGGCCACGCGCAGTGCGCTGCCGCAGGGGAGGCGGAAGCGCGCTCGATCCTGCGCGTTCACGCCGTATTCGCGCACGGCCACCGGGGCCGCAGCCTGCCAAAACTCGCCGGTGCCGACGGCGCGTACCAGGTCATCCTCGACGCAGCCACCCGATACGGAACCGACCACAACACCGTCTTCACTCACCGCGGCCATCGAACCGGGAGGGCGAGGGCTGGCGCCAAAGGTGTCCAGCACCGTGAGCAGGGCTACACGCTTGCCACTACGTCTCCACGCAAGTGCCTGTTCCAGAACTTCCTGTGCGTTGCTGTACATGGTTTTCCCTCGTCGTCTTGGGCGGCCTGGTTTTGTACAACATAGTGCGGCGGCGAACCGGCACCAAGCGGATCGTGACGTGATTAGCGAAAATACTGCGTCGGTGTTTCGCCGAACTGCCGTTTGAACATGGTGGCGAATGCGCTCGGGCTGTCGTAGCCGAGGTTCAGTGCCACGTCGATGACGCGTGCGCCAGTGGCGAGTTGCTCCAGCCCCATCAGCAAGCGCGCCTGCTGGCGCCATTGACCGAAGGTCATGCCGGTCTGGCGGTTGAACAGGCGCTGGATGGTCTTGCTATCGACCGCCAGCCGCTCCGACCAGTCCGACAGCGTGGAGTTGTCCTCAGGCATCTCGGAGATGGTCTTGCAGATGCGCACCAGGCGCGGGTCGCTGGGCGTTGGCAGGTGTAGGGGCAGGGTGGGCAATAGGGCGATCTCATCCAGCAGCAGCTGCATCAGTCGGCCATCACGCGAATCAGCGGCATATGGCGCCTGCACGTCGATGGCGGCAAGGATCAGTTCGCGCAAGAGCGGCGAGATGGCAACGGCCTTGACCTCTTTCGGCAGATCGGGTGCCGCGTGCTCCCATATGTAGACCGTGCGCATGCGAACTTCACCCACCATGCGTGTCCAGTGGTCCGTGTGCGGCGGCATCCAGATACCGCGTGTGGGCGGCACGATCCATTGCCCCTGGTCGGTCGATACAACCATGACGCCATGCACGGCGTAGATCAGCTGGGCGGTGGGATGTTGGTGGCGGCCTCGGACGAATTCGCTCGGGTAGTCCACCGCCTTGCCCGTGACAGGCGCATCCCGGCGGTCATACTGATGCAATTGCGCCAATGATGCCGCAATGTCTTTTTCGCGAGATTGCATGTCAATAAGGCGTGAGATGGACAGTCGGCTGAAGCATACCATAGCGACATTCCTTGGTATGGAGAGTATGCCGACATGACAAGCAATACAGCAGCCATTCCCATGAAGCAGAGCGCGGCGCCGGGTACGGCATTTGGCGTGTTGGGCGCCATCAGCGTCTCGCACCTGCTCAATGACATGATGCAATCGCTGATCCTGGCAATCTATCCCATCCTGAAAGGTGGATTCCACCTGAGTTTCGGCCAGATCGGCCTGATCACGCTTGCCTACCAGATTACCGCATCACTGTTGCAACCCTTTGTTGGCCTCTATACCGACAAGCACCCACAGCCGTATTCGCTGCCAGTCGCCATGGGCTTTACCCTTGTGGGCCTGCTACTGCTCTCCATTGCACCTAACTACCCGACGCTCCTGCTGGCGGCCTCGCTGGTCGGCATTGGTTCGTCCATCTTCCACCCGGAATCCTCACGCGTCGCGCGGATGGCCTCGGGGGGGCGGCTTGGTCTTGCGCAGTCGCTGTTCCAGGTCGGCGGCAACCTCGGTACTTCGCTCGGCCCCTTGCTCGCCGCCGCTATCATCGTGCCGCGAGGGCAAGGGAGTATTGCCTGGTTCTCTGCCGCTGCTTTGCTGGGCATCGTTGTCCTCTCCCAGGTAAGCCGTTGGTACGCGCACCAGCATAGGGTCGCTGGCAAGGCAGCCAAGCGCGCAGACCATGGCTTGAGCCGCAGTCAGATTGGACAGGCGATCAGCATCCTGCTGCTGCTGATCTTTTCCAAGTACTTCTACATGGCCAGCATCGGCAGTTATCTTACGTTCTACCTGATCGACAAGTTCCAGCTTGGCGTGCAGAGCGCCCAACTCTACCTATTCGCCTTCCTCTTTTCGGTGGCGGCCGGTACCGTGGTCGGCGGCCCGGTGGGCGACCGCATCGGGCGCAAGTATGTGATTTGGGCCTCGATCCTCGGCGTGGCACCATTCACCATGCTGCTGCCCTACGCTAACTTGTTCTGGACCGGCGTGCTGGTCGTACTGATTGGCCTGATTCTCGCATCCGCTTTCTCGGCCATCCTCGTCTACGCGCAGGAACTGATCCCTGGCAAGGTGGGCACCATTTCGGGCCTGTTCTTCGGATTCGCGTTCGGCATGGGCGGGGTTGGCGCCGCCGCGCTGGGCAAACTGGCCGATACGACCAGCATCGGTTTTGTCTACCATCTGTGCGCCTATCTACCGCTATTGGGCCTGATTGCCGCGTGGTTGCCCAATATGCAACACAATAGGAAATAGGTAGCGGGAATATCCTCGTGTGTAGAAGCCGGAATGTCGCTGGAAGCGCATTCCGGCTTCGTGCTTCGTACCCAACCCCGCACTCAAGGGACACGCTGATTTATTCCCGGGATCGCGTTTGGGGCTTTGCGGGCGGTCTGCGGCGTCGCGATCCCTTCGAATACGTCCAGTATTCGTGCGGGATCGACTCCTTGCAGCCCATCCCGTTGCCAGAGTTCTTGGTGAGCGAAGCGAGCCTAGAACCTGTGCATCCTTTAGGGCAAAGCCGCCGCCGCGACCTCAGGAATAATTCAGCGTGTCCCTAGATTTCGACGTACGGTCGGGCCACTGGGCCGTGCTGCTGGTATATCCTGGCGTACGAAATGCAATGTCGTTTGCATCCGCGATTGCCGGTTTCAAGTATGCAAGCGGCATTGGCTGGAATCGTCTAATTTAAAATACGGTGCCTATGGCGCCGTAACGTTTCGGGGGCTACAGGGCAATTTAAAGAGCGGTAATGCTCACCTTGCAATTGCCCTGAATTGCGCCGAGTCTTCGTTCACGCTCTCAAATCGCGGCAGGCGTGATGAATATCGATGGTATCGATTCCTTGACGGGCTTTCTCGACAGGCATGGCTGTCTGCGCAATGCAGAACGCCTGGTCGAGTATTCCCGCAAGGATGAGCGCCCGCTGTCCGTTCTCTGGATCAATCTCGACCGTTTCAAATTGATCAATGAGTCGCTGGGCTTGGGCGGTGGTGACGCCGTTATCGCCAAGATCGGCGAACGCCTGAAGGGGCGTATGGAGCATCGTACCCACCTGGCACGCATGGGGCGCGACGAATTCGTCCTGATGGCGTCGGGCTACGGCCTAGACGAGGCCAACGGTCTGGCCCACGAGGTGCTGCAACTGATCGTGGCGCCGATGGAGGTCGGCACCGTCAACCTGCACCCGAGCTGTTCGATCGGCGTCGCCTGCCTCGAATACGGCGAATCCCACGAGATGCTGCTGCAGTGCGCCGAGCACGCCATGTTCGACGCCAAGAAGCAAGGCGGCAACCGGGTCATCATATCGGGCGAAGAGCAGGTGCCCGGGCGGCTTGGCATCAAGCTCGCGCGCGAAGAGCTTGAGGTGGAGCACAAGCTGCACGCTGCGCTCGAAGTCGGCGGCCTCTATCTCAACTACCAACCCATCGTCGCCTTCGACGGCCATGTCGAGGCGATCGAAGCGCTGATGCGCTGTGAATTGAATGGCGAGTTGGTTCCACCCGTCAAGTTCATCCCCGTAGCAGAAAAGACCGGCCTGGTCATCCGCCTCGGTGAATGGAGCCTGATGCAGGCCGCCATGCATGCGCGGCGCCTACGCGACCAAGGCGTGCCGACCAAGGTGGCAGTGAACGTGTCGCGCATGCAGCTTACGGCCCCGAAATTCTCACAGACGCTGTATGCGGCCTTGCTATGCAGTGATGTGCCGCCCGAGCTGATCGAGCTTGAGATTACCGAATCGCTATTCATGGACATGTCGGAACTCGTGCAGGCAAATCTGCGCGCGGCCATACGCTGCGGCGTGGGCCTGTCCATCGACGACTTCGGCACGGGTTATTCCTGCCTCGCCACGCTGAAGGATATTCCCGCCACCAAGCTCAAGCTCGACCGTGCCTTCGTCGTCCCCCTGCCACACGATAAGCGCGTGTACGCGGTCGTAAAGGCCATTACGCAGCTGGGCAAGGAGCTGGGCATGACCGTAGTGGCTGAAGGCGTGGAAAACGAAGAACAATTCGAAGCGCTCCACAGTGCAGGTGTGGACGCGATACAAGGCTTCCTGCGGGCGCGCCCGATGGGAAGCGACGATGTGGCCAACTGGCTTTGCCAGCGTAACGTGGCCCTGATCGAGGGGTAAAGCATGTCGGATAGTCAACCGTCCGCCGCCGTCGTAGACGAACTGCTGCTCAAGACGATACTCGATATCGGCATACCGCCGCGTCCGACGATACTGGACGTACTGGCGCGCGAGGTGCGTGCCGGGGACCCCAATTTCAAGCGCATCGCCCAACACGTGTCGGAAGACGTCAGTTTGTCGGCAGGCCTGATCAAAACGGCCAACTCGCCATTTTTTGGCTTCCGCGTCCGTGCCAAGACGGTTGCCCACGCGCTGACGATGCTCGGGCTCGACGTGTCGGCCAAGGCGATTGCCGGTATTGCCTTGCGCAACGCCTTCCCAGTAACGCCGGCACTGGAGCGCTTCTGGGATTCGTCAGCGCGTATTGCCGAGTTCTCCGGCCATGTGGTCGACGTGATAGGCGGGCACGAACATGTGCAGGTCGACGATGCCTATACCTTCGGGCTGTTCCGCGACTGCGGCATTCCCGTACTGCTACGCAAATTCCCCTTCTACCGCGATACGCTGGCGCGCGCCAACACCGACAAGGAGCGGCGCTTCACCACGGTGGAAGAAGAGGACCTGCCGACCAACCACGCCATCATCGGCTGCATGCTCGCGCAGAGCTGGTCCTTGCCTGAGGAAATCTGCCTTGCCATCCGCCATCATCATGATTTCCTGTTGATGCAGACGGGCGCCGCCAGCCTTCCGCCGGCCAGCCAACGACTGATTGCGGTATCGCAGTTGGCCGAGCACCTGTATCAGATGCAGACGGGGATGAGCTACACGCAGGAGTGGCTGAAGCTGGGCAAGTCCTGCCTAATCATTCTCAAGCTGGAAGAAACTGACCTGGAAGACCTGCTGGCCGATGTCCAGACGCGCTTCAGTCACGAATCCTGATTGCCCTTGCTGTTTTCGTCATGCGGCCTCGTATTTTTCGGCTTTTTCGGCAAGGTCCAGTAGATGATCAGGACGAACAGCACGCCGGCCACACCGGCTTCCAACAATAACCATGCCATGACGGGGGCTTGATAAGTACGAGAGAGCCGCCATCATAGAGGGATTCCGCGCCTCGTCCAACTGGATCCCTTCCGATGCAAAGTGCCAGCCCTGCAACTGCCGATCTCACCAAGCCAGTCCCGGCTGCACCCGCCCGTAAGCCGCGCAGCGACTGGCAGACGCTCAAGGCGCTGTTTCCCTATCTGTGGCGCTACAAGGGCCGCGTGCTACTCGCCCTGAGCTGCCTAGCGCTGGCCAAGTTCGCAAACGTATCGATCCCCTTGCTGCTCAAGCGTATTGTCGATCAGCTGTCGGCATCCGGCCACGGCATGCTTGCCGTGCCGGTGGGCATGGTGGTCGGCTACGGCCTGCTGCGGTTGGCGAGTACGGCATTCGGCGAACTTCGCGACGCAATCTTTGCCAAGGTGGAGCAGGGTGCCATGCGCCAGGTGGCGCTGGAAACGTTCAAGCACCTACACCGCCTCAGCCTGCGTTTCCATATCAACCGGCAGACGGGCGGCGTCACCCGCGATATCGAGCGCGGCACGCGCGGTATCGGCTCGCTGTTGAGCTTCATGCTCTTCAACATCTTGCCGACGATACTGGAAATCAGCCTGGTAACGTGCATTCTCATCACCCTGTACGACTGGCGCTTCGCAATCGTCACGCTGGGCACCATCGCCGTCTATGCCGCCTTTACCATCGCGGTCACGGAGTGGCGCACCAAGACGCGCCGCGCCATGAACGAACTGGATTCGAAAGCCAACGTGCGTGCCGTCGACTCGCTGATCAACTACGAAACGGTCAAGTATTTCGGCAACGAGGACTACGAGGCGGGCCGCTATGATGAGGCGATGGCGCGCTGGGAGAAGGCGGCCATTCGCAACGAGATGTCCATTGGCGTGCTCAATAGCGGGCAGAGCGGCATCATTGCCGTAGGGGTGACCATTCTCGTCTGGCTGGCCGCCGACGGCGTGGCCCACCAGCGCATGACGCTGGGCGACCTGGTGGCAGTCAATGCCTTCCTGATCCAGCTCTACGCGCCGCTCAATATCCTGGGCATGGCCTACCGTGAGATCAAGCAGGCGCTGACCGATATGGAGAAAATGTTCGCGCTCTTGAGCGAGCACGCCGAGATCCAGGACAACCCCGACGCCAAGCCACTGCAAACGCATGCGGCCGAGGTGCGCTTCGAGCATGTCGACTTCGGCTACGACACGAATCGGCAGATTCTCGCTGGCATCGACTTCACCATCCCCGCCGGCAAGACGCTGGCCGTGGTGGGTAGCTCGGGGGCGGGCAAGTCGACGCTATCGAGGCTCTTGTTCCGCTTCTACGACGTGAGCGCCGGGCGTATTGCCATCAATGGCCAGGACATCCGCGACCTGACCCAGTCCAGCCTACGTGCCCATATCGGCATCGTTCCGCAGGATACGGTGCTGTTCAACGACAGCATCTACTACAACATCGCCTACGGCAACCCCGGCGCCACGCGCGAGGCCGTGGAGGAGGCGGCTCGATCGGCCCACATCTTGCGCTTTATCGAGAGCCTGCCCGATGGCTGGAATACGGTGGTGGGTGAACGCGGGCTGAAGCTTTCCGGCGGTGAAAAGCAACGCGTGGCCATCGCGCGCACCATTCTCAAGAATCCACCCATCCTGATCTTCGACGAAGCCACATCAGCACTGGATTCCCGCACCGAGAAGGCCATCCAGGCGGAATTGGCTGAAATTTCAGCCGACCGCACGACGCTCGTCATCGCTCATCGGCTTTCGACCATCGTCGATGCGGACTGCATCCTGGTGATGGAACAGGGCAGGGTGGTGGAGCAGGGGCGCCATCGGGAACTGCTGGCTTTGGGCGGTACCTACGCACGCATGTGGGCGCTGCAATTGCAGGAGGCGGAGAAAGAAGCAGAGCCGGCTTGACCGGCTCTCGGGTGGCGGTAGCGTTGCTTACAGCGGGGAAGTCAGCTTAACGAGCATCTCTGCTGCCGCCAGTCGCTCCTCCAGGCTGCCGATTAGCATCAGACGCTCAAGCATGGCAGCGCCTTCCTCACGGCGGCCAGCGTCAAGCAGCAGGTGGGCGTGCTCCATCGAGCCTTCCCTGACGTTAGTCATGTCGATCTGTCGCGGCGCAGGCGCTTCGATCTTCGATCCGGCCGATGGCAGCGCGCCGATTTCAATGGCTTCCTCGGGCTCCGGCTGAGGGTCGACATCGAATAGCAGCGGCGCCTCGAAATGGTCTTCGTCGCCGGCTGCATGGTTTGCGGGAACTGCCGCCGGCAGCGCATCTGGGGCATCGAAATGCAAGTGTACTGGCTCCTCGTCTGCCTGGTCGACAGGCGGTACGGCGATGGACAGGTCGAGCGGCTGGTCCGCGGCGGGCTCTTCGAATTCCAGTTGCAAATCGACATCCGGCTCCTGCGGTTCGTCCAGCCCATCGAGTACCCGCTTGAGCTGTTCCGCCGAATCGGCTTCTGGAGCCGGAGCCGTGCGAGGTGCCAAGCCCCTGGGTGCTGCGGCATCCGCAAACAAAGGATGGCGTGGCGCCAGTTCGCGGCCGAGGCGGGCAACGCGCTCCCATAGTGCCTCGCTGGCAAACCGCTCGCGGAAGATACTGGCCTGGTCGACAAACTCCTCCACGTCACGATGGCCGTGCATCAGTTCCAACAGCTGCATCCAGTTGACGACTTGCGTCGGGTGGCGGTCGACCTCGCTCTTCAATAGCGCGACGGCCTGTTCATATTGTCCGTGCGCGGCAAGCAAGGTCGCTTCACTGGCGACATTGCTGAGGAAGTACACATCCATGTCGGCTTCGCTCGGACGCGGCTGAGGCCGTTCGATCGGTTCGTTCGAGGCGCGTACCGGCGCCTTGGGCTCGTGAATGTCCTTCCATAGCATCGAGTCGTTGGGGTCGGGCAGGGATGGGGCCAGCAGATCAATCTCCGACGCACTATCGCGCTTGCGCGCGGAGCGATGCAGCAGAAAGGCGATCAGTCCGATCAGCGCCGCACTACCCGCAGCGACACCAGCCAGGCTTGCCCACTGTGTGCGCTTGGCCGCCTGCAGCTGCTTCTGGTGCGCCACTTCAGCGGCTTTCTGCTCCTGCTCCCTACGGGCCAGCTCGGCCACCATCGTGTTCATGCGCTTTTCGAGCTTGTCGATGCGGTAGTTCGCCTCATTTAGCTTGGCCGTCTGGTCGCTGATCTGGTCGGTCAGCGCCGTTTCCTTGTCCTGCAACTGCTGGATGGCCGCATCCTGTGCCTTACCCGGCTTCGGGTTACCCGACACGACCAGCCGGCCAGCTTGCGTAGCAGGCGCAGACGTTTGGGCAGGAGACGATGGAGCTGGGGAGCGGTTCGACGGCGGGGCATTGCTGCCGGGTACCGCTTCGTGTTTCGACGCGCCCCCTTTTACGGCCGCCATATCGTCCTGAGTGGGCAGGCGATCGAGCCGTGTGGGCAGCTTCAGTTGCATCCCGGCCGGCAGCGGCTTCTCCCCGTCGCGGGGCAGGTCTGGGTTCAGCTGCCGCATCAGCGCCACGAGGGCACGTTTGCGGGCGGGTTGGTCCGGGTACAGTTTGCGGACGATGGCGAAGAAGGACTCGCCGCTGGCGACGGTCCACTCGCCCTTGGCTGCGACCAGCGGATGGGCGGCAGTTAGGGCACCGGATGGCAGCTGCAGGCGTGTACCGGCGGGCAGGGCGGTTGCATCATCCGTCCCCAGGCCTGGGTTCAGTGCGCGAATCTTGGCAATGAACAGCTTGCGCGCGTCCGGCTCGTTCGGGTAGCGCTGCGCCGCAATTGCAGCCAGCGTATCGCCACCTGCCGTCGTAATCGAAGCGTTCGTGCTGGACGTCGCCGTTGCCACGGCAAGGGGACTTGTACCATTGGCGACACGGGGTGTGCCTGCCGTGGCGGACGGTGTCGCAACAACCGGTGCAACGACGGTCGGCCCGACCGACGTCGGCGTGCGTGCGCTGGCAGCAGTTTCGTTGATGACGCGCGGCGCTACCACGGGCGGGTCGAGGAACACGGTATACACACGGTTCAAGTCGACGCCCGCGCTACAGCGCATATGCACATTCAACTGGGTGATCGGCTCGTTCAGTGCCGACTGGGTGGAGATTTCCAGCCAGCCGCCGCCATTCTTCTCCGGCGTGAAATCGTGTGCCGACAGGCGCAAGGGGCCAGTCTCGTCGCCATCGTGCACGACAACGCTGAAGCAGGCGCGGTTGATCGTCTCATCGGCCTGGGCGTTGATGCGTACCTTGGCCGAGAGCGGTTGGCCGAGCCCGGAAACGATTTTCACCTCGCCGAGCCATGCGGCGTGTGCCGCCGTCGTAAATGCGGATAAGAGGGCTAACTGAATGGCTGATACGGACTTCTTACACCGATACATTGAGCTGCCTTGTTTAGCTGGGGGCCATGCATGCGCTTCGATGGCATGCAAAAGATTCTTCTTGCGCGCTGAGTCAATCCGCGCGCCGCGATCAATTAGTCGTAGCAAGATGCGGGCCAGTAAATTTACGGTGTCCTGTTTCATTGCACCATTCAATTTGCCCTTACTGGACATATAGGACATTGGGATAAGATTTCGCCAATGTTTTAAGAAAGTCGCCAAACCATAACAGCACGCAATACCACAGTCAGCTGCGACGAACGGCCCTGGAAAAATACGAACGATCGTGCTAAAAATACCCACATGAACACCTCGACCAGCCACAGCCTTGCGCAGACCGACGGTTCCCGGCGTAACGCCGCCAAAGGCGAGGCCACGCGCGAGTTCATTCTCGACGAAGCCGTCGGCCTGGCGCGTGAGGTAGGGCTGTCTGGATTGTCGATTGGCATGCTGGCCGAACGCACCGGGATGTCGAAGAGCGGCCTGTTCGCGCATTTTGGCTCCAAGGAAGAACTGCAACTGGCCGTATTGAAGGCGGCGCAACACCGCTTTGACGACGCGGTCGCACGCCCAGCCTTCGAAGCACAGCGCGGCTTACCCCGCCTTCGCGGGCTGTTTACCGGCTGGCTGCATTGGTCGGCCAACCAGCCCGGGCCAGGCGGCTGCGTGATCCTGGCTGCAGCTTCCGAGTTCGACGATCGGCCTGGCCCGATCCGAGATTTTCTCTGCACCCAGCAAGACGGTTGGCTCACCGGCCTGCGTCGTACCATCGGCTTTGCAATTGAAGTTGGTGAGTTGCCCGCCGAGACGGATACGCGCCAATTTGCCTTCGAACTGTTCGGCTTGATCCTGTCGACCCACCACCATTCGCGCCTCATGCGCGACCCACGCTATATCGACCTCGCACTGGCAGGCCTGGAGCGGCTGATCGCTCACCCGCCACGCTTAGCTGCTTGATTTCATAGAGGAATCCACCATGTCGAATTCTGCCGCGCTTCAAAATAGCACGAACGTTCGTAATTATGCATCTTCTCTTCTTAATGGCACGATCGCACTGGCGGTGCGGCTTGCACCCCAGGCAACGGGGCGCTGGCTGCAGAGCCGATTCCTGCGTACTACGCGCCACGCTTGGCCAGCGGAAGAACGGGCATGGAAGCAATCTGCCGAGCGCTCCGTGCTGTATACGTCGGGCATGCCGGTGGACGAGTGGGATGGCAAACCGTATACGGTCTATCGCTGGGGCAGGGCTCAGCGCGGCAAGGTGGTCCTGCAGCATGGCTGGAACGGCCGCGCCACGCAGATGTATGGCTTTATCGAACCGCTGGTGAAGGCCGGCTACCAAGTCATTGCAATGGATGCGCCCGGGCACGGGCTGTCGAGCGGCGAGCAATCGTCCGTGCTGCATTTCTCAGCCGCGTTATCGCGCATGATACGCAACGAAGGCCCCGTGCAGGCCATCGTCGCCCACTCGCTTGGCGGCGCGTCGACCATCCACGCCCTGACCAGCGCATCGCTGCCCGTGGGCCGTGTCGTACTGATCTGCCCGAGTGCCGATATCGGGGCCTTTGCCCGCTTCATGGCCGACAAGGTCGGTCTGGCAACACATTGGCTGATATGGATACAACAACAAATGGAAACGCGGCTGGGTACCACCTGGGACGAATTGAACGCGGTTAAGCGGGCGCCGCGAATTCGCATTCCGGTATTTCTTATTCACGATAAGGACGACCGCGAGGTTTCCGTAACGACGGGTTTAGCTATTGCCAATGCGCTCTCCAAGCCGGCCGTGCGAATTACGGAGGGGCTGGGTCATCGTCGTATTTTGAAAAATACCGATGTCATAAATGATGTGGTGCGGTTTGTTGTAAATTAGACAGTGCAATTCCGGGTGTCGAACTTACAACGTAATTGACGGCTAATTCGCGCGCAGGAAAACATGTACAAGGGCAGTTGAACGGACGTGTACGGCGCGGGCGCGGGTTCGATTACAATCGGCCGGTCTTAGTCCACCGCTTGCCCTCGTGCGCCTGACCCACGTCAAACTTGCCGGCTTCAAGAGCTTCGTCGACCCCACGGCCATCCCAGTACCGGGGCAGTTGATCGCCGTCGTCGGGCCGAACGGCTGCGGCAAGTCCAATGTCATCGACGCCGTGCGCTGGGTGTTGGGCGAATCCAGCGCCAAGCAGCTGCGCGGCGAGTCGATGCAGGACGTCATTTTCAACGGCTCGACCACACGCAAGCCCGTCTCGCGCGCCTCGGTCGAGCTGGTGTTCGATAATTCCGAAGGCCGCGCCGCCGGCGCCTGGTCGCAGTACGCAGAGATCAGCATCAAGCGCATGCTGACGCGCCAGGGCGAGTCCTCCTACTTCATCAACAATCTGCAATGCCGTCGGCGCGATATCGCCGACCTGTTCCTGGGCACCGGCGTAGGCACGCGCGGCTATGCGGTGATCGAGCAGGGCATGATCTCGCGCATCATCGAAGCGCGCCCGGAAGAGCTGCGCGCCTTCCTAGAAGAGGCAGCTGGTGTGACCAAGTACAAGGAGCGCCGCAAAGAGACGGAAGGCCGCATGGCCGACACGCGGGAGAACCTCGCTCGCGTCGACGACATTCGCCAGGAGCTCGATGGCCAGCTGGAGAAACTCAGTGCGCAAGCCGAAGTGGCCGCGCGCTTCCATGAATTGAAGACGCAACTGACTGAGAAGCAAAACCTGCTGGCTCTGCAGCGCAAGCTGGATGCCGAGGCCGACGAGGCACGCTTCCGCGCCGAGATTGCTTCCGCGCAATCGGGACTGGAGAACCAGACGGCACGGCTGCGCGAGGTGGAAGCAGCGATCGAGCAATTGCGCGAAGCGCACTATTCGGCGACGGATGTGGTTGGCGCGGCACAGACGCAACTGGCCGATGCAGCTGCGACGGTAGCGCGCCTGGAGCAGAAGCTGTTGCACCTGCGCGAGACGCGCCAGCGTCTTACCCAGCAACAGCAGCATGCACGCCAAAAGGTGGACGAGGTAGGCATGCAGCAGCGCGCGCTGCATGGTGAGCGTGAAGAATGGCAGGGGCGGCGCGACGAAGCCGCTTTGCAGCATGAGGAGGCGCAATTCGGCCTGACCGAGCAGCAGGACACCATACCGACGCTGGAAGCCGCCTATCGCAACGCTGAAGAGCAGCTTTCAATCGCGCAGCTGGAATGGTCTCACGCGCGCCAGACCCGACAATTGGCTGAGCAACAGCTGCAACACCTGGAGCGCAGCCTGCAGCAGACGCAGCAGCGACGCGAGCGTCTGCAAGGGGAATTGCGCAATCTGCCGAAGCCCGATCCGATCGAGCTGGAAGAAAAGCGCCTAGAGTTGGAAACACTGACGCTGGCATTGGAGGAAGGCCAGGCGCGCGTTCAGGAACTGGATACGGCGATCCAGGCGGCAGAAGCGCAGCGGGCCACACAGCGGCGTGAACTGGAATCGCTACGTGCAGCACGTGCCGAGCTCGCTGCACGACACGAAGCGCTGGCGCGCCTGCAGGAGCAAGCCGGCTCGGACAAGGCCCTGGCGGCGTGGCTTGCCGCGCATGATCTGGCGCATGCGCCGCGTGTATTTCGCACGCTGACGACGACCGAACGCTGGGAAACAGCGGTCGAAGCCATTCTGCGCGAACGCTTGAATGGCGTGATTGCACAGACGACACCCGAGGCGTCCTTCGCGCCTGCGAGACAGACGATAGTGCTGTCGGGTACCGATGCGATCGCGTCCGACTCGCCTCTGATGAGCCTGCCGTCACTGCGTCAGCAGGTGCGCAGTAGCGACCCAAGCGTGGACGCCGCGCTTTCCGGCTGGCTGTTTGGTGTGTATTGCGCCGATTCCGACGTTCACCTCATCGAGCTGGCGTGGACCCTTCCCATAGGAGCACTGGCCGTCGCGCCGTCCGGCAATAGCGCCAGCCGCAATGCCCTGCACAGCTATGCCGCCGACAGCACGCTGTCCGGCGTCGTGCATCGCGAGCGCGAACTAAAGGAAATCGAACAGCGCCTGGCTGAGGCCGGCCCCGCAGTCGATACTGCTGGCACCGCGCTGCACGATACGGACCGCCAACTGGGTGAGTTTCACGCGGAGCTGAAGCACGGGCGCCAGAAATTGGAAGCGCTGCGGCACAAGCGCGGTGAGCGCCAAGTGGAACTGGCTCGCCTTAACCACTCAGCTGAACAGGCGCAGACCCGCGAAACGGCGCTGGCGCAAGAACTGGCGGAGCTGGACCAGGAGCACAGCGAGCTGGCCCTGGAGCGCGAGACGATACGCGATGAGGCAGAAGCGGCATCCGCCGATCTGCCTGCACTGGAGACGGCTGTGGAATCGGCCAAGCTGGCCAAGGTGGAAGCGGAAGCCGCTCTCGACGTGCAGCGCAGCCGCCTGCGCCATGCCGAGCGTCAGAGCCAGGAACTCGCTTTCACGCGC
>JAFAKZ010000125.1 GCA_019234745.1 Burkholderiales bacterium | reverse complement strand
GGCGGCGATTTCGGCGTGTCCATCTTCAATGCGGCCGTCGGCGGGCTGATCAGCCTGGAACTGCAGGCATTGGAAGCGGAAGGCTCCGGCAAGATCATTTCGAGTCCGCGCGTCGTCACCAAGGACCAGACCAAGGCAACGATCAAGCAGGGCACGAAGATTCCCTTCCTGCAGCGCGACGTGCAAGGCAATTCGCAGCAGAATTTCATCGAGGCGGAACTGATCCTGGACGTGACGCCGCGCGTCACACCGGACGGCCGCGTCTTCTTGGAACTGGATATTGCCAACAACTCGCCGACCATTTTCAACGGCGAGACCTCAATCGACGAAAAGGCCATCCACACCAGCGTACTGGTCGGCAACGGCGACACGGCCGTGCTGGGCGGCATTTACCAGTCCACCGAAACCCTGGACCAGTCAAAGGTACCACTGCTCGGCGATATCCCGTTCCTGGGGGCGCTGTTCCGGCAAAAGAGCGTCAGCAAGCAGCACAACGAGTTGCTGATCTTCATCACGCCGAAGATATTGCCGATCGACCCACTCATTAAATAGGTCTTAGGGTCTGTTGACGCCCAATTGCGGGTAAACACAAACATCAACGGCCCCTAGACGCGATACAATGCCCGGCATGAATTTGCCGGGCAATTTTTTTCTCGTCGGCTTGATGGGTGCGGGCAAGACTACGGTCGGCCGCACCTTGGCTCGCCTTACCGACAAAACCTTCTACGACAGCGACCACGAGATCGAGGTCAAGACAGGCGTTCGTATTCCGACCATCTTCGACATCGAAGGCGAGCCAGGCTTCCGGGCGCGCGAAGTGGAGGCCATTCGCGAGCTGACGGAAAGGCGTGACATTGTCCTTGCGACCGGCGGTGGCGCGGTACTGAACCCAGACAACCGCCGGCAACTTTCCAGTCGCGGCTTTGTCATTTACCTTCGCGCCGCACCGGAGGAGCTGTATCAGCGTACGCGGCTTGATCGCAACCGCCCCCTTTTGCAGACGGACGATCCGCTAGCGCGTCTGACCGCGCTCTACGCCGAGCGCGACCCACTGTACCGGGAAGTGGCCGACATGGTCGTCGACACCAGCCGCCAAAGTGTGACGCATCTCGCGCAGCAGATCGTCCGAGAACTAGAAAAGCACCATGCGTACCGTTCGAGTTGAGCTAGTCCAGAACCCCTACGACATCCTGATCGCCCCAGGGCTGCTACAGCAGCCCGAACTGGTCACAGCGTTACTGCCGCAACGGCGCGTTGCCATCGTCAGCAATACGACCGTCGCCCCGCTCTATGGCACCGCCCTGGAAGCCAGCCTGCGCGAAGCGGGCATCGACGTCATCTCCATCGTGCTGCCCGATGGCGAACAGCACAAACACTTCGACACGCTCAACCAAGTCCTGGATGCCCTGCTCTCACAACACGCGGAGCGCAAGACGACGCTGATCGCGCTGGGCGGCGGCGTGATCGGCGATATGACGGGATTCGCCGCTGCCATCTACCTGCGCGGCATTCCCTTTATCCAGATTCCCACGACCCTGCTGGCCCAAGTGGATTCCTCCGTGGGCGGCAAGACGGGCATCAACCACCCGCTGGGCAAGAATATGATCGGGGCCTTCTACCAGCCCAAGCGAGTGCTGGCTGACATCGACACCCTGCGCACCCTGCCGGAACGCGAGTTGTCGGCCGGCCTGGCCGAAGTGATCAAGTACGGTCTGATCGACGACCTGCCTTTTTTCGAATGGCTGGAAGCGAATATGGAGGCGCTGCGCGCGCGCGATGGCGAAGCCTTGGCCTATGCCATCGAGCGCAGCTGCCAGAACAAGGCGCGCATCGTGGCCGCCGATGAGCACGAGACGGGCGTACGTGCGCTATTGAACCTCGGCCATACCTTTGGCCATGCCATCGAGGCAGGCCTGGGCTACGGCAGCTGGCTGCACGGCGAGGCCGTGGGCGCCGGCATGCTGCTCGCCGCCCGAGCCTCGCAACTGCTGGGTGACCTTGCGCAGGCCGACGTTGCGCGCATCGAACAATTACTGGTTCGCGCCGGGCTACCGGTCGAGGCGCCACCGCTCGGCATCGAAAAGTGGCTTAGTCTTATGGCGCAGGACAAGAAGGTTGAAGCGGGCAAGGTTCGCTTCGTGCTATTGAAACACTTGGGGCAGGCCTATATCGGCCCGCTCGACGCTAGCTTGCTCACGCAACTGCTGCACTGATGCGAGATACCACCTACTCCCCATCCCTTTCGATTGCCAAGCGCGCCCTGGATATTCTGGGCGCGAGCCTGTTGCTGCTTGTGCTGGCGCTGCCCATGCTGCTGATCGCCTGCATCACACGCCTGCAAGGCTCACCCGTCCTGTTTGCCCACAACCGGGTGGGCCGCGATGGGCGCAGTTTCCCATGCTACAAGTTCCGCACCATGCTGCCCGATGCAGACCGCCGCCTGGCCGAGTTGCTGGAACGCGACCCGCTCGCGCGAGCAGAGTGGGAAGTCAATTTCAAGCTGAAGAATGACCCACGCATCACGGCTTGGGGCGACTTCCTGCGTCGCTCCAGCCTGGATGAGCTGCCGCAGCTGTGGAATGTGCTGCTTGGCCATATGAGCCTGGTTGGCCCCCGCCCTATCGTCGAAGCTGAGCTCAGCCGCTACGGCGATCACCTGCACGACTATCTATCGGTACGACCTGGCATCACGGGCCTGTGGCAGGTGAGCGGCCGCAACGAGACCAGCTATGCCCAGCGCGTGGCGCTGGACGCCCACTATGTGCGCAATTGGAGCTTATGGCTCGACGGCATCATCCTATGCCGCACCGTCGCCGTCGTCCTGGCACGTCGCGGCGCCTATTGATTGCACCGGTCGCGATGCCAGCTAACGCCACCACCCGCGGTGCATACTCAAACGACGCATAAGCGGCCTGGGTAGCGCCGGACCTAGCCGGCCGACCCGATATCCCAACCATTTGCAGAGGGTGCGCCACAGCGCCGACAAACGCCAAGCAAGGCCATATTGCGTCAACGCCGCCTGTTCAGACAGCACAAAGCGCATCCCCTCGCCTTCAGCCCGGCCAAAGCGCTCCAGCAGCCAGGCCTCGGTTGCGTGGAAGAATCCGATATCCACGTAGCGACAAAACTCCTGCCACGGCGAGTAATTGTGCGAATGCCGAGCACAAGCACCCGGCGCGTAGGCTGCCTTCCAGCCAGCTTCCAGCAGTCGGGCGCAGCACAGCATGTCCTCGCCGAACAGTATCTTGGCGGGAAAGCCGCCGATGCTCAGCAGCGCGTCGCGTCGCCACGCGGCGAAGGAATTCGACGCGAAGGCCGCTTTCAGACCGAGCGTCGTGCGGTCGCCGAACTGGACCACACGTCCGTGGGTCGGGTAGTTGAACGCGCGTGCGTGCGTGGCGATGGGGCTAGCACCCACATGGGGAAGTTGGCGCCCCCAGCTAAGGGCTACGGCAGGGTCGTCGAAAGGCGCTATCAAGGCCGCCAACGCTTGCGGATCATCCAGCAGCGCATCCTGGGTCATGCAGACGACCACCTCACAGTCATCGAGGCGCTGTACGCCAAGCTGCCGCGTGCCGCCGTGATCGAACGCTTGCATGTCGATCCGCAGCACCTCTAGTCCCGCCTCGATCGCCAGGCGATCAGTCCCGTCGTCGGAACTCGAGTCGATAACGAGTACGCGATCGGGCTGGCGTGACTGGCACTTCAGCGCTGCGATCCAGTCCGGCCAGCTGGCACCGGCATTCAGGGTGGGGACAACCAAACCCAGGCGCATGGATTAGCCGCTCCTATGCCAGCACATGCGGTGCGATCGAAGCATGGGCCGTGAAATGCAATTGGCGCCGAGCAAGTCGGCGCCAAGGGCATTCCATCGTGCGAGGCAACATTTATCGCCAACGGGGCCGGTCATTCATACCCGTTCGGATTCTGCTGCTGCCAACGCCACGCATCACGGCACATTTCCGTCAGGTCACGCCGTGCACGCCAACCCAAGACTTCATTGGCGCGCGCGGCATCGGCATAGTAACTGGCCAAGTCGCCAGCACGGCGGGCGGCAAACTTGTAATTGATGCGCGAACCGGCTGCGTGCTCGAAGGCACGTACGACCTCCAGCACACTGTAGCCGCGACCATTGCCCAGGTTCAGCGTCAGCAGGCCGGGCTCATTGAAGATGTACTGCAGGGCCTTCACATGGCCTTCGGCCAGATCGACCACGTGCAGGTAGTCGCGTACGCCCGTGCCGTCCGGCGTCGGGTAGTCGTGGCCGAAGATACCCAGTTCGGGCAGTTTGCCGATGGCTACCTGGCAGATATGGGGCATCAGATTGCTTGGCACGCCGCTCGGATCTTCGCCGATCAGCCCGCTGGGGTGTGCGCCAACGGGATTGAAGTAGCGCAGGATGGCGATATGCCAGGACGGGTCGGACGACACGAGATCGTGCAGCACCTCTTCCGCCATCATCTTGCTACGGCCGTATACGGTGTTGGGCGCCAACGGCGCCTCTTCACGATACGGCACACGGGCCGACTCGCCATATACCGTAGCCGAGGAGCTGAACACCAAGCGCCGCACATTATGGCGCGCCATGGCATCGATCAGCGCCAGGCTGGCCTCGAAGTTGTGCTGATAGTACTTGATGGGGTTGCGCTGCGCCTCGTCGATGGCCTTGACGCCGGCGCAATGCAAAACGCCGGAAAAGGCATGTTCGGAGAACACGCGCTCCAGGTTGCCACGGTCACGTAGATCAGCCTCATAGCGGATCACGTCCCGCCCGGCAATCTGTCGGACCCGATCAAGCACCGCTGGCTTGCTGTTGGAAAAGTTGTCGAGCACCACCACGTCATAGCCGGTGGCCAGCAATTCCACACAGGTGTGGCTGCCGATGAAGCCCGCTCCTCCAGTAACTAGGATTTTCTGCCGCATGCCGAGGATTTTAGTCGATTTTGTGCAATGCAACCAAGCGTGGCGTCGCAACGATCCATGACTTTTGCATAAAAAGGGCAAAAGTCTCGAAGAAATTCACAATCAGCTTTCAATATTAGCAGCCGATTGTGAACACAAGCTGAAAATCACACGCCGAATTGTCAATCCGCTCCCCCCTGACGACGCGGTCTCCGTTCGCCATGGTTGCGCGGCGACAGTGCCAGGAAACGGGACAGCTCCGACAGGGCCTGCTCGTACACGCCACGCTTGAATTCGATCACCGCCTCGAGCGGCGCCCAGTATTCATTCCAGCGCCAAGCATCGAATTCCGGGTGGTGCGAGGCGCGCAGCGACACATCGCAGTCGCGGCCAACCAAGCGCAATAGGAACCAGATCTGCTTCTGGCCTTTGTAGGTACCGCGCCACTCGCGCCGCACCCAGTGGGTGGGCACGTCATAGCGCAGCCATTCGCGCGTGCGTCCCAGGATGCGCACGTGCTCGGGTTTGAGCCCAGTCTCTTCCATGAGCTCGCGATACATTGCCTGCTCAGGCGTTTCGCCGGCCTTGATGCCGCCTTGCGGAAACTGCCAGGAATGCTCGCGAACCCGTTTGCCCCAAAAAACCTGGTTTCTCTCGTTGCAGATGATGATGCCAACGTTGGGGCGATAGCCGTCTCGATCGAGCATGGTTATCACCGTGAAATGCGTTAAGTTGTCTCAATTTTTTCACATTGCTGACGCAATGGAAAGCACACTCGCTATATAAGCAGTCGCCTATCGTTGTGCGTATTCATGCGCGAGAGGTCAGCCACGAACTCGGAGAACTCCAGCGGAAAATTCCCTTCCAATTCAACGGCCCGTTCGCGCAGGGACTTCCAGGTTGGATTATTGCAGCTGCGCTTGAAGCAGATGGCCGTGACGTTCCCCTTCTGGCGTGCGGGCAAACACAGCACCACGCCGCCAAAGGCACGTTCCAAACGGTCCACATA
>JAFAKZ010000031.1 GCA_019234745.1 Burkholderiales bacterium | reverse complement strand
TACGCTGCCGGACTACGATTTTCGTTACCGCGATGCCTTGACGGTGGTCGGTGATATGGCTGACGCGTTCGCGAAGTTGCCTGGGGCGAAAGTGGAGACGTTGCAGCTACCGATCGATGTCGGTCCGACTGGCAGTGTCGGCCTTTCCACCAGCGAGCTGGGTAATGCCAACAAGGGGGCACCGTTTGCCTTGAAGATTGTGCTGCCCGTGCCAGCCCGCGCCGCGCCTGCCGTGAACCCTGGGGGCGCCTCATGACGGCCTTTGCAGCCAAGGACATGGCACGCATCCGCCCGCAACTTGTGGTCTTCCTCGCGGCCTTGGCGCTGGCGGCGGGCGGGACCTATCTAGCCTTGTGGAAGCATCGCCAGGAAGTCCAGGCGCGTGACGCGGCAACCGCGGCGGTGGCCGATGCCGAGACGCGTGCGCAGACGGCAAAAGTCGACCGCGCAAACGTCGAAACCTACCGGCCGGTCTACCTGTCGCTAGTGCAGCGCAGCGTCATCGGCACGGAACAGCGCTTGCCTTGGGTGGAATACTTCACGCGTCTGGCTGTCGCGGGCATTCCCGTTGATTTCAGCCTGTCCATCGCGCCGCGCCGCACGCTGGAAGACCCGCCTGCTACGCCTGAGCCGCTGGAAAACTTGCAGTTCTACGCCAGCAAGTTCAGCTTTGAGTCGAAGATCCTGCACGAGCTCGATGGGCTACGCCTGCTTGCACAAATCAAGCAGATCCCCGGCGCGACCGTGATGCGGCGTTGTTTGATGAAACGCGCTCCAACCGGCGCCACGCACAGCCGCCCCTATCTGCTCGAATTCAATTGCGATGGCGACCTTGTCACGCTCGACAAGCCGCCTGCACCGCCGGGAGGTCCGCAATGATGGCCAAGCTGCGCTGCGTCGGACTATTTACACTACTGCTTGCGGGCCATGTCGCAGCGCGTGAGACGGCGCCCGCACTGCCCGCTCAGATGAACGTGGAAAACCTGCCGCCGCTTGGCCCCCTGTTCTTTACCCCGGCCGAACGCGACGAGTTGGATCGCATCCGTGTGGGCATCGCGAGCGGCGACGATGCGCAGCATGCCAGTCGTACCATGCAGTTCAACGGCATGATGCAGAAGAACGGCGGCAATGCCGTCATCTGGATCAACGGTGAGCGCTACCGTGGCCGCCCAATCGCCGGCGCCACGGTGGCATCCAAGGCCTTGTCTGACAGTACCATCGTCGTGCACCTGCCGCCGCCGGACGCGCGCGACATGTCACTGCACGTCGGGCAGACGCTGGATCCGGCAGGCGGCAATCTGCGCGAGGTTTACCAGCGTCCGCCGCAGGAACTCAACCAGCTGCTGCAGCTCCTCGCCAAGCGCGGCGCCGCGCCCGCCCCAAAAGCTGAGAAGGGTACCCAGGGGAAGGCAGCCCCTGGTTCGTCGGGGGCAGGCGCAGGCAAGCCGTAAAAAGATTTGGCCGATTTGCTTGACGCCGGCGCGGATTTCCGATTAAATGCGCGCTCTTCGACGGCCAGATAGCTCAGTTGGTAGAGCAGCGGATTGAAAATCCGCGTGTCCCAGGTTCGATTCCCGGTCTGGCCACCAGGATGCATAAAAAGGGTCTGATCTTATGGTCAGGCCCTTTTTTTTGCCGTACGCTGCCTCGCAGCGAGATGTGTCAGGGCTTCATCACCAGTCCTTGCCCCGTTGGAAGTTCCAGTACGGTGATTTTCCGCTGCTGGAAGAATGCGCGCTCCGCCTGCATCTGCGGGGCATTGAAAGCCCATCCGTAGTCGTCCAGCAGGATATATCCGCCGGGGGCAATGCGGTCATACAGGCACTCCAGCGATTGGATCTCGGCCTGTACCGTGTTGAGATCGAGATGCAGGAAGGCTATTTCCGTCGGGCTTGCCTCATGCAGCGTGCCTGGAAGCCAGCCTGGCATGACGCGAACATTGTCGAATTGGCTGAAGCGTTTTCGCACGTCGTCTGCCAACGTGGGGATCGTCGAATAGGTGCCGTCCCAGGATGAGAGTTCGGCATCGGTCGCCGTTTCAGGGTCGAGACCCTTGAAACTGTCATATAGCCAGAATGTCCTGTCCTGTTTGCCGAATTGCAGGTATTCGCAGAGGAAGTAGGAGGTCAGGCCGTGGAATACACCGCACTCCACGAAATCACCCGATAAGCGCTGCGCCTGCTTGCCAACCCAGCCGGCAATATGCAGGCGCCACATCAAGCTCCGTGCCTGTCCGTTGTTGCCGGCTGCCTTATCAAATGCCGACTGGAATCTCGGGTCTTCGGCAAACGAGAGGCTGCGGTCGAAGACGATGAGGTTGTCGTTGGCGTAGGTGAAATTGAACCAGCTCGAAAGGCTGGTAAGTGCGCGTTGAAATTCGTTCTTGTCGCCTTCGGTCCTGCCTGAGTAGAACATCTGGTGCCTCCACTGAAGTTGCGCACA
>JAFAKZ010000259.1 GCA_019234745.1 Burkholderiales bacterium | reverse complement strand
ATGGCAAAGCGCTTCCACACCCGGTGCAGGCCGGCCGACATCAGGTCGTTCATCACGTCGTACTTCTTGGCGACGGAATGGAACACCTCGGCGACCTTCTGCGCCTTTTGCGATTCGGCTACCGTTTCGAAGCCGAAGTGGGTGTTGGTGTCACTCATCGATCATTCAACTTCACGCGAAAGTTTGGCCGCCGCGAGGCGGTCGAGATAATCCTGCCAGTTGCCGGCCTGGTCACGGCCCAGCGCGTACAACATGTCCCAGCTGTACAGGCCGCTATCGTGACCGTCGTCGAATACCAGTTTGACGGCGTAGTGCCCAACCGGTTCGATCGCCACGATGCCCACCTGGCGCTTGCCCGGCACCGTCTGCATGGGGCCGCCGTGGCTGCGCACTTCGGCCGATGGGCTGAATACGCGCAGGTACTCGCAAGGCAGGGTGAAACGCGCGCCATCGTCGAACGCGATATCGAGCTTGCGCGACGCGGCATGCAACGTCAGCTCCGTCGGCATCGGGGAGCCTGCATTCAACCCAGCCATGGTACGAATAAATCCGAATATGAAAAATTCTGTATAAGCTGCTTATGATACCGCGTTGTGGGCCTTTACAGTGCATCAAAGCGTAAACTTGTATAACGCTTTGCCTGACTTGTTGCGGCCTGGCCTGAGTTTGTAAGGTCCTTGCGGACATTGCTTACAACAGCTCTGTCGAAGCTCACAATAATGTCACCCCGGTGGGGAACAAGGCCCCATTTTCGCCCATCGAGTCCACTCCTTCGCACCATTCCTGGCGAATTGTTGCGGCGCCTCCTCATGCCGTCGGACTTGTAATATTTCGGTCATAATAACTACTTAAGCTCGCAACAATTTTTCAGCCATTGCGCTTGAGTACGGACCATGCCCGCCAACATTCTGCTTGTCGAAGACGAACCCGCAATCCAGGAACTGATTGCGTTCAATCTGCAGCAATCCGGCCACCACGTTCTGCGTGCCGACTCGGCCGAGGCCGGCATGACGCTGGTGAAGAGTGCCCTGCCCGACCTTATCCTGTTGGACTGGATGCTGCCGGGCATGTCGGGCATCGAGTTTGCCAAGAAGATTCGTGCCGACGAGCGTACGCGCCAGATTCCCGTCATCATGCTGACGGCCCGCTCGGAAGAGGCGGACAAGATCAACGGTCTGGAGACGGGCGCCGACGACTACATCACCAAGCCTTTCAGCCCACGCGAACTGCAGGCCCGCATCAAGGCTGTGCTGCGCCGCCGTGCGCCGCAGATGACGGACGACACGGTGGAAGTGAAGGGCCTGCGCCTGGACCCGGCCACGCATCGCGTGTCGGGTAACGAGGAAACGCTGGACCTCGGCCCCACGGAATTCCGCCTGCTGCACTTCTTCATGACCCACCCCGAGCGCGTGCACTCGCGCGCCCAACTGCTCGACCATGTGTGGGGCGACCACGTATTCGTGGAAGAGCGCACGGTTGACGTCCACATTCGCCGTCTGCGCTCGGCGCTCGAACCCACGGGGCACGACGCGCTTATCCAAACGGTGCGCGGCACGGGTTACCGCCTCTCCGCCATGTAATGCAGCTACACTGCCAAGGCGGGCCCTTCGTGGGCGCGCCGTGGCAGGCGTGTTGCTGTAACACGGGCGCAATCGGCGCGGTAGAGGATGCCGCATCGCCCTAGCGGGCAATTTGATCGGACGACTTTCTCATGTTCTGGTGGCGTTCCGCCGCAGTTTTATTTGGCCTCGCGCTGTTTGCGCTGTTCTGGGCACCTCTGTTCGGCACAACGGTGGCGCTCGTGGTATTCGTCATCGAATTGCTGGCCCTTCTGGCCTACCACCTGCGCAACCTCAAGCGGCTGGCCGCCTGGCTCACCGACCCTCAGCTCGAAACTATTCCGGAAAGCCTGGGCACCTGGGACGAGTCATACACGCGGCTGTACCGCCTGGTGAAGGTGCAGGGTAAGAACCAGCGCATGCTGACGGCTGCCTTGGAGCGCTTCGTCTCTGCCGGCGAAGCCATGCCCGAGGGCGTCGTGGTGCTCGATGAGAATGACCGCATCGAGTGGTGCAATCCGAAATCCATGCTGCATATGGGGCTGGATCGCAAGAAGGACGTGGGTCAGCACATCGCCTACCTGGTACGGCAGCCGGCCTTTCAGGGTTATCTGACGGCGCAGGACTACAGCCAGCCGGTCGTGCTGCGCAATCTGCGCGGCAGTGAAACGACGCTGTCCGTGCAGCTCGTACCGTTCGACACCACGCGCAAGCTGCTGCTGTCGCGCGACATCACACAGCTTGAGCGCGTGCAGACGGTGCACCGCGACTTCGTGGCCAATGTGTCGCACGAGCTGCGCACGCCGCTCACGGTGGTCGGCGGCTTTATCGAAACCCTGCTCGACCTGCCCGATATGGACCCGTCCACGCGCGAGTCGCAGCTCAACCTGATGTTCGAGCAGACGCGCCGCATGCAGCGTCTGGTCGACGATCTGTTGACGCTGTCGCGCCTGGAGAACGGCGTGGAAGCACGCGAAGAGAAGGTCAACGCTGCGCAACTGGCCAAGCTGCTGGCGAGCGAGGCAGGCGGGCTGTCGCAGGGGCGGCACGAAGTGTCCGTCTCGGTGGAAAGCACGGCCGGCCTGCGCGGCAACTACGACGAACTGCACAGCGCCTTCGGCAACCTGGTGAGCAACGCTGTGCGCTATACGCCGGAAGGCGGCGAGCTGCGCATCAAGTGGCGCGTGGAGGACGGCTGTGGCGTGTTCGCGGTCGAAGACACGGGCATCGGCATCGAATCGCAGCACATCCCCCGCCTGACGGAGCGCTTCTACCGCATCGACCGCGGCCGCTCGCGCGCAACGGGAGGCACAGGCCTGGGCCTCGCTATCGTCAAGCATATCGCACAGCGTCACCAGGCTAAGCTGGAAGTAAAGAGCGAGCTGGGCCATGGCAGCTGCTTCAGCATCCGCTTCCCGGCCAACCGTATGCTGGAGCCGGCTGAGCTGGCGGAGAGCACCAAGTAGGACCTGCCTGCTCTGCGTTCATCGCGCAGCAGATAGATCGCTGTACCGCAAGCGCTCGGGCACCCCGGGCGCTTGCCGTTTGCAACATCCGCGTCCGTGTCTGTTCTGCTTACAACTTTTTCGTATCGGCGACGCCAAACAGGCGTGCATCAGCCGAAATGTAGCCGATTTCCCAATGCCTACAGCACGACTTGCCTGCTAGGATTTGCGGACTATCAGGAGGAATACGATGAATCCGCTGCTTGCCGCCAAAGTGCTGGGCCAACGTATCTGGCTCGACAATCTGTCCCGCGAACTGCTGGCCGGGCCGCTGGCGCAGCTGATCGCGCAGGATGGCCTCGCGGGCGTTACGTCCAACCCGGCCATCTTCCAGAAGTCGATTTCCGCAGGCCTTGGATATGCCGAGGACTTGGCCCGGCTCAACGCACAGGCTTTGACAGCCGAGCAACGCTTCGAAGCGCTGGCCGTGCCGGACGTACGCGCCGCCTGCGATCTGTTCGCCGACACCTATCGCGCCTCCAATGGCCTGGACGGCTATGTGAGCCTGGAAGTGTCGCCCGCGCTGGCGCGCGATGGCGCCGGCACCCTGGCCGCCGCCAAGCGCCTATGGGGCGCCATCGATCGCCCCAATACCATGATCAAGATTCCCGCTACGCCGGAGAGCCTGCCCGCTTTCACGGCGGCCATTGCGGCGGGTATCAACGTCAACGTCACGCTCATGTTCGGGCCGCAGCATTGCGATGCCGTGTTTGAGGCCTACTGCACGGGCCTGCGCCAGCGCTTTGCGGCCGGCCTGCCCGTGAACGGTATTCGCTCCGTCGCCAGCCTCTTCTTGTCGCGTGTGGATACCCATATCGACAAGCGCTTGGACGCCCTGGGCGGCGACGCCCTCGCCTTGCGCGGCAAGGCTGCCGTAGCCTTGGCACGCACCGTCTACCGGCAATGGATGGCGCGCTGGGCCAGCGATGAATGCGCCGACATGCGTGCTGCCGGCGCCAATATCCAGCGCCTCTTGTGGGCGAGCACGGGCACCAAGAACCCGGCCTACTCCGACGTGCTCTATGTGGATTCGCTGGTCGGCGCCGATACGGTCAATACCCTGCCCGACGCCACACTGGCCGCCTTCCGCGACCATGGCACGGCGAGTACGCAGCTGACCGTTGGGCTGGATGAGGCACAGGCGACGATAGCGGCGCTGGCTGCGCTCGGTATTTCGCTGGACCAAGTCGCGGAACAGTTGCAGGTTGAAGGCTTGCAGTTGTTCAACGAGGCCTTCGACAAGCTGCTCGCGCTGTTGGATTGATACGCATCGCCGTAGGTTGGGTAGAGCGCAGCGAAACCCCACAATCTTCGGTGACAATCAACAGTGTTGGATTTCGCTGCGCTCTACCCAATCTACATAAGGCTCAAGACAAAACGCCGGCATGATGCCGGCGTTTTGTCTTGCTGCATTGCCTATCGAAACTACGATTGCGCAGCCTCAGCCTCGCGCTCGCCCTCGGGCAAATGCAGACGGCCGGTGTGGTAGTCGTACTCGTACACCTCGCCATAACGGCCCCATTCCACGGCCACGCGCAGCACGTGCTCCGCTTCATCCGACTTGAGATAGTCCGTCAATAGATCGGTGAAACGCTTTTCCGGCAAGGCACCACTCGGTTCCTGCTCCAAGCTGTGGCGGATGTGCGCCGCCAGCGGCACATTGGCCAGCAATTGCTTGCCAAACAGTTTCTGCTTGTCGATTTGCTCCGCTTCCACATACTCGCGGCCCAGCACCGTGAGCGTGATATCGCCCTTGTCGACCTGCGCCAGCCCGATGATGCCCAGCGCTTCGTAGATGGGGAACAGCTCCTCATCCGACAGTTCGGCCTCTTCTGCAATCTGCGGTAGGTCGGCGCGGCCGTTGAAGGGTGCGTCGGCCAGCAGGTCGAGGATGGCTTCCATGCGGCCGATGTCGGCGCCGGGCAGGCGGAATGCCAGGTGGGACGCATCGCGCGTGGGCGCGGCGGCGGCCGCTTCCTGCACGGGGCGCATAGTCATCAGCGCGTAGACTTCGTCGATCAGCCCGCGCACCTCGGGCGAATCCACATCGCGCGGGCGCGGCACGTTCACTTCCACTTCCACGCGGATACGACCCGGATCGCTCGACAGGATCATCACGCGGTCGGCCATCATCACGGCCTCTTCGATATTGTGCGACACGATCAGGATGCCCTTGGTGGGGATCTTGTCGTTGTCCCACAGCTCCAGCATATCGTCGCGCAGCGTTTCGCCCGTCAGCACGTCGAGTGCAGAGAAGGCCTCGTCCATCAAGAGCACGTCCGGGTTCACGGTGAGCGCACGGGCAATGCCCACACGCTGGCGCATGCCGCCTGACAGTTCGCGCGGCAAAGCGCCACCGAAGCCACCCAGGCCGATCAGGTCGAGCATGGCGTCGGCGCGCGCCTCACGCTCCTCCTCGGGCACGCCTTGCGCCTCCAGGCCCAGCGCCACGTTCTGGCGCACGGTGAGCCAGGGGAACAGCGCAAAGGACTGGAACACCATGGCAATGCCGCTGACCGGCCCGAACACGGGCTGGCCGCGATACTGCACCTGGCCTGCCGTGGCCGGCACCAGGCCCGCCATGATGCGCAGCAGGGTGGACTTGCCCGAGCCAGACTTGCCCAGCAGCACGACGATCTCGCCGTCGTGCAGGGTAAAGTCGACGCCTTCCAGCACGCGCAGTTCCGTGCCATCCGCCGTGCGGAAATTCTTGTTGACGCTCTTGAGTTCGACTATTGGGTCGCCGTTCATTCAAATTCTCCAGAGAGGCTTAGAGCCTGTTTACGACCTTTTGACAGGCTCTAACGCGCCCATTGCTCAGCACGCGTATACAGGCGGCGCCACACATAGCGGTTCAACACAATCACAAACAGGCTCATGACAGCCATGCCCAGCGCGATGCGTGGGAAGTCGCCCTTGGCCGTCATATCGGCAATGTAGGCCCCGAGGCCGGCGGCGACGAGCTGCTTGTCGTGCCAGGTCACCAGTTCGGCCACGATGCTGGCATTCCAGGATCCGCCGCTGGCCGTGATCATGCCAGTAACCAGGCTAGGGAAGATGGCCGGCAGCAGGAAGCGCTTCCACTTCAGCCAGCCGCTCAGGCCGAAGTTGTCGGCTACGTAGCGCAGCTCGGTCGGGATGGTCGAGGCACCCGCCACGACATTGAACACGATGTACCACTGCGTACCGAAGATGATCAGAGGGCTCAGCCAGTAGTTCGGATTCAAATGGTAATACGTGATCAGGCCGGCCGCGACGGGGAAGGTCAGATTGGTCGGAAAGGCCGCTGCCAGCTGCGCCCAAGCCTGCACGCGCTGCGCCCACTGCGGTCGCATGCCGATCCAGACGGCCACAGGCACCCAAAAGGCGCTGGCCAGGGCCATCAGGATCAATACACGTGTTAGCGTGGCGAAGCCGAGCATGAAGACGTGCCCCGCCTCCGCCCAACCCACCTCGCTATGAATGAATACGACCAGGCGCCAGGATGCGATCATCACGGCCGCAGCCAGCACAGCATCCCAGACACGCTCCACCATTGGATTGATAGGCTTCTGGCGCGCGCGGATCGAGGTGCCGTCGTAGTTGCGGCGGAACCAGCCGAGCGAACCCTGCAGCTTGGCCCAGACCTTTTCCGTCAAGGCACTGGTCCAGTGGCTGCGGCGAAGCCAGTCAAGCAGCCAGGATTCCTGCGCCGTCTCGCCCTGGTTTTCCTCGAAGCGGAACTTGTCAGCCCAGGCGAGCAGCGGGCGGAATAGCAACTGGTTGTACAGGAGGATGCCGCCCACCATGGCGACGATGGCCCAGCCGATGGCTTTCAGGTTGCCCTGCTCGTTGGCCACGGCGATATAGGAGCCAATGCCCGGCAGCTTGATGTCCTGGTTGGCCACCGAGATGGCCTCGGCCGCGACGATAAAGAACCAGCCGCCAGACATGGACATCATCATGTTCCACAACAGGCCCGGCATGCCATAGGGCAGCTCCAGACGCCAAAAGCGCTGCCAGCCGGACAGGCGGAAGATGCTGGCCGCCTCGGCTAGTTCGCTCGGCACCGTACGCATGGACTGATGCAGGCTAAAGGCCATATTCCAGGCCTGCGAGGTGAAGATGGCGAAGACGGCCGCGCATTCCACGCCGAATAGATTGCCCGAGAACAGCGCAATGAACGGCGCCACGGAAATGGCCTGGAAGCCCAGGAT
>JAFAKZ010000254.1 GCA_019234745.1 Burkholderiales bacterium | reverse complement strand
CTGAACATCGGCGCGGAAGAAGCGCAGAACAAGTTCGGCTTCCTGCTGGAAAACCTGCAGTACGGCGCACCGCCGCACGGTGGCCTGGCCTTCGGCCTGGATCGTCTCGTGACGCTGATGGCTGGTGCCGAGTCCATCCGCGACGTGATTGCCTTCCCGAAGACGCAGCGTGCGCAGTGTTTGTTGACCAATGCACCAAACGCCGTCGACGAGAAGCAATTGCGCGAATTGCACATCAAGCTGCGCAATCCGCCGCAAGTAGCGGCATAAGTGACAGAAGGCCGGGGGTTCCCGGCCTTTTTTTCGGCGGTATGATATGGGTAAGAGCGGGTGCGATCGCACCCCAGTCTAGAAAGAGTTGGATGAAACACCTTCTGATCGCCGGCCTGTTGCTTGCTGCCGGACAAGCCATGGCCGCGGAAGCGGACCCCGTGCATTTCCGCATTCTGTTGGACCGCAACCACGTCGACCTGCATGCGGACGGCACCTATGTCAGCGACTATGAAACGGCCTATACGCTCTTGTCGGCCGCCGCAGTGCAAAGCGCCAGCCAGGTGGCGATGGGCTACAACCCGGATTTCGGTACCACGGACGTCAAGGCCGCCTGGGTGGAACACGTCGATGGTACGCGTACCGATGTAGACGTTGCTACGGCCGTGCATGATCGCTCGCAGGCCACCGGCATCAGCGCGCCCATGTTGACGCAGGATCGCGTCAAGGTACTTGTGTTCCCCGACGTGAAGGTGGGCGACACGCTGCATTATGTCCGCCACAGCGAACAGCACCGCGCGCTCTATCCCGGCCATTACAACGTCGACGTCGAACAGCGCTTGGACCAGCTCAGCACCGATGCCGAATTGATCGTCGATGCGCCGGCTAGTTTGGCGCTCCACGTGGAGAATGTCGGCTTCGTACAGGTCGACAGCGCCTTGCCGGATGGTCGGATGCGCCATAGCTGGAGGATCAGCAACAATGTGCGCAAGCCTTACGAGCAGGATTCGCTGGCGCTCGTGCTGACCAGCCCCCATATCATCGTCACGACCTTTGGCGGCTACGACGAGTTGGCAGCTGCCTACCGGAGCGGTTCGGCCGACAAGTCGGTCGTCACCCCCGCCATCCAGGCACTGGCCGACCAGGTCGCCGGCGGCGCGACCGACCCCCACGAGGTCGCACTGCGCCTCGCAGACTGGGTGAGCCGCAATATCCGCTATGTCGCAATCTACTTCGGCGCAGGCGGTGTAGTGCCCGTGCCGGCCGACGACGTGCTGAAGAATCGCTACGGCGACTGCAAGGGCCACGCCATCTTGCTGGAGGCTTTGCTCAAGGCACGCAATATTCCCAGCTCCCAGGCCTTGATCGATTACGGCGGCGCGCTCTACCGCCTGCCGCATACAACCTTGGCCAACGGCTTCGATCACGTGATCACCTATGTTCCCTCGCTCGACCTGTGGTTGGACTCCACGGCCAACAACCTGCCGCTGGGCACGGTGCCTGAAGCGGAAGCCGGCAAGCCGGCGCTGCTTGTGGCAACGGGCGAGGTCAAGACGGTGCCCATCGACGGCAACCAGAAGATGGCATCGTGGCTCGACGCCAGGCTGGCTGTGCAGCCCACGGGCGACCTGGATATGAGCGTTCGCTTCGTGCTGCACGGTTCGGAGTCGACCGGTGCGCGCCAGTATTTCCGCAATATCCAACCGCAGGATCGGCGCGATTTCGTGCGCGAGGTGTTGGCGGCCGACAACTTGGCCGGTAACGGCGAGGTTATCAGCACGGGCGAGCCGGACAAGCTTGACCACGACTTCGAGTACGCCTACCGCGCGACCCTGTTTGGCTACGCGGCAGTACCGGGCCCATTCGGACTGGGGCTCCCCACGCTCAGCAGCCTGCAAGGGCCGGCGCCGATTGCCCGGACCGCAGAAGACTATGTGTCGAACAACAAGCACCGGGAGTCGGAGATGGTCTGCTACAACGTGGACCGACACGAGCATTTCAGCCTGCAGCTGCCGACCAGTGTCAAACTGCTGTCGATCCCTAGCAATATGGACATCGCGGACGGTGCGTTTCACTACAAGGCCAGTTATACGCTGCGCAACAAAGTGCTTGAGGTGGAGCGCTCCCTCACCGTCTCGCGCAGCAGCCGCATTTGTGCGGCCGACGTGTATGAGCACTATCGTCCCTTCTTCCAGCGCGTGATGAGCAATCTGCGCAGCCAGGTACTGTATCAGCCCGCGAGCGGTGCTCGTCGCGTGGTGGCGCTGCAAGGGGCAGGCGTTACCGGAAAGATGTAGGCCGGCGGCTCAAGCGCCGCCGTGTGCGGCTAGCCAGGCCTTGATCGTGTCAGCCGCCTTCTGGCGCTGTGCCTCGCTGAGCTGCGGCGTAAGGCGGTCCCGCTCAGCCACCGCTTGGCTGATCTTGCTGCGTGCGGCCAGCTCCAGCCATACCCATGCCTGCACCGGGTCATCGCTGCTGAGCCGACCGAGGTTGTACATGGCCTGAGGTATGCCTGCCTCGGCCGCGGCGTGGTACCAGTAGCGGGCCTGCTTCAAGTCGCGCGACGTGCCGCGGCCCAGCTCGTACATCTCGGCCAGGCTTTCCTCGGCCGGCACGAAGCCCTGCGCTGCTGCGTGACCGTACAACTCGAAGGCCTTGCTCTCATCGCGCGTAACGCCACGGCCCTGGGTGTACATCCAGGCCAGGCTGGTCTGCGCGGCTGCGTAGCCTTGGTCGGCCGCCTTCATATAGAGTGCTACGGCCTGCGGGTCGTTCTGCGCCGTACCGCGCCCGTAGGCTAGGCACCAGCCCAGGCCGTATTGGCCGCCGGGCTCGCCCTGCCTGGCGGCATCTCCGAATAGCGCCACGGCCTCGTCGTCACCTTGCAGGCCGGCGCGGTGGTCCAGGTAGAAATTGCCCAAAGCCGTTTCGGCCAGCGCATAGCCCTGCTTCGCTGCCTTACGGAACCATTGTTCCGCATCCCGATCATTTTGCGCTACCGTACGGCCCATGGCCGAGCGCAGGCCGACGTAATACTGGGCCTCGGCCGCGCCGCCCTCGGCTGCCTCATGCAATAGGCTGGTCGACCGCTGCTCGTCCTTCTGTACGCCACGCCCGGCGGCATAGAGTACGCTTAATTCCAGCTTGGCCGGCGCGAGTCCCTGGTCAGCTGCACGCTGCAGCCATTGCGCCGCTTGCGTGTCGTTCTGGGCGACGCCGCGCCCCCACAGGTAGAAGCGGCCCAGGTTGTATTGCGCGATGGATGAGCCCTGGTCGGCCGCCTTGCGATACCATTGGGCCGACATGGCGTCATCGTGCACCACACCGTCCCCCTGGCCGTACGCCTCCGCCAGTGCGATCTGCCCGCGAGCGGAGCCGTGATCAGCGGCGCGCCGGAACCAGTCGACAGCGGCTGCCTTGTCCTGCTTGACGCCCGCACCGCGGGCATACAGACGGCCCAGTGCCTCTTCCGCGTCCGCCACCCCTTGCTGCGCCGCTTTGCCGAACCACATGGCGGCAGCTCCCTCGTCGCGCGCTACACCCAGACCGTTGAATAGCACGGTCGCGTAGTGCAGCTGCGCGCGGCCAAGGTTCTGGTCCGCTGCCTTCTTGAACCAATTGGCGGATGCTACCGCATCTTTGGTCACACCCTGGCCGCGGCTGTAGGCCAAGCCCAGCTCGTCCGCGCCCTCCGCATCACCTTGGTCGGCCGCCTTCTGGAACCAGCTCAGCGCCTGTGCATCGTCACGGGTGACACCCAGTCCGGCCTGGTACAGCCGCCCCAGTGCAACCTGGGCGGGCGCGTAGTCGACGGCCGCGGCCGTGGCATACCAGGCGGCACCCTGCGCGACATTCCTCGCCACGCCACGACCTTCCAGGTACATGCGCCCCAAGGCCAGTTGCGCGGCTGCATCACCACGCTCGGCGGGACGGCGGAACAGCGCTAACGCACGAGCCTCGTCTTTCATTACGCCCAGTCCATCGGCGTACAGCTCGCCCAACCTGACCTGTGCGCGCACGTCACCCGCGTCGGCCAAGGGCTGCCATTCGCGTGCGGCTACTGCATAGTTGCGGGCATTGAATGCCGCCTCGCCTTCCTGAAAGCCGGCAAGGCAATGTATTGGCAACAGTCCGGTGACCAAGACGATGATGCGTTGGATATAGGCTCGCATGGCGATGTCGATACCTGTATTGAATCCTTATTGCACAGCCGGTGCGGCGGCAGGATGAGCTGCCATCCAGACGGTGACCGATGAACGGGCTGCCTGCAGTTTCTCGGCTGGAAGCTGCGCCGTGAGCGCCTCGCGTAGCTTATCGCCCTGCGTGTCGCCGTTCTTGGCTGCTACTTCGATCCAGAAATAGGCCTGGCCCACGTCGTGGTCGTCGCCTTCACCATTGGCGTAGTAGATGGCCAGGTTGTGCTGCGCCTGCATATAGCCCGCTTCCGCCGCCTTATGTAGCAGGTGGATAGCCTCTAGCTGCGTATAAGCATCGCCCGCGTCACCCTTCAGGATGGCCATGGCCAGTGCCGTTTGCGCGGCCACGTGGCCCTGTTCGGCCGCCTTGTGATACCAACCGACACCATCGATATTGCTCTTCTTCACGCCTGTTCCATGGTAGTACACCATGCCGGCATAGAATTCCCCATCCGCATTACCTTGCATGGCCGATTTCTCGAACCAGCCGGCCGCCGTCTTCGGATCGCGTGCAACGCCCTGGCCGCGCATATAGAGCAGGCCCAGGTTGTTCTGTGCGATGGCATAGCCCTGCTCGGCCGACTGCTTGTAGAGCGCTGCTGCCCGTGCCAGATCCTGTGTCACGCCGTGTCCTTCCAGGTAGAGGCTGGCCAGGTTGTTTTGGGCCGACGGGTTATCTTGCTTGGCGGCGCGTTGGAACCAGCTTGCCGCCTGGGCCGCATCCTGCGCCACGCCATGGCCTTGCAGGTAGTAGCGGCCCAGGGTGTTCTGTGCGTCGGCGTCACCTTGGGTAGCAGCCTTGCGCATCCAACTCGCGGCTGTTGCATAGTCCTGCGTGACCCCTTGTCCGGCCTCATAGAGCTTGCCCATGCCGAACTGTGCTCGCGCATTGCCGGCGTTGGCCAGCGGCTGCCATTCGCTCAGGGCGCGTGCATAGTTATGCGCGTTATAAGCGGCAAGCGCCTCCGTTTCACCCGCAAGGGCAGTAAGGGAAAGCAGGCTGAACAAGAGCGCGAGCGTGCGCGTGGGGTGCATGGTGTTTCTCCAGAAGGCCGGCGCTTGGGCTGGCATTGTAGCGTCATCACGGCAGGACATAATTGCGCGCTTCAAGCTATGCTGCAAAATCGCCAACAAGGCAGCGTAGCGGCAGTTTGAACCGACCCAGGCCGATTCGTTCATAACCCATTCACTTCGTGGTGCAAGCGGCAAGATGACACTACCTCCCTCGTTGCGGCGGATACTGGGCCAAACCCGGCTGATCACGGGCCTGGTCATGTTGAGCTATGTGCTTTGCCACTTCACCAATCACGCGCTGGGGCTGGTGTCGGTGGCGGCCATGAATGCCATGCTGCGCGTCAACACCTCGTTCTGGATGGGGCCGGTGGGGCGCCCGCTGCTATACAGTGCACTTGGCATCCATTTCTGCATGGCGCTCCACGCATTGTTTCGCCGCCGCTCGCTGCGCATGTCGCCACCGGAACTCGCGCAGCTTATGTTGGGGCTGTCGCTACCGTTCCTCGCCGCGCAGCACGTGTCCAATACGCGCATTGGCAACTGGGCCTTCGGTGCCAATCTCGATTTCAGCTGGGAGCTGTACAGCTACTGGACGGTGAGCAAGCTGGGTGGTCTGGTGCAGGAAATCCTGATGCTCAGCGTATGGACGCATGCCATGATAGGCCTGCACTTTCGGCTCAAGCTAAAGCCGTGGTTCGCGCGCGTGCGCTTCCCGCTGTTTGCGCTCGCCATTCTGTGGCCGACCTTGGCCATGTTGGGCTATATCGAGGGCGGCCGCGAGGTAGGCCACTTGGCGCAGATGCCGGGCTGGCTGGACATGGTCCGCGCTGCGCGCCAGGTGCCCAGCCAGGCGCAGCAACAATGGCTATTTGCCGTGCGCGACGGCATCTGGATCGGCGTCGCTTGCCTGATTGGCACGGTGCTGCTCGCCCGCTGGCTGCGCTGGCGCGCGAACATGCGGCGCGGCGTTGTTCAGCTGACCTATCCCGGCAACCGCGTGGTCAACATCCCCTTGTCGACCTCCGTGCTGGAAGCGAGCCGCATGACCGGCATTCCACATGCCTCGATCTGCGGTGGACGCGGGCGCTGTTCGAC
>JAFAKZ010000204.1 GCA_019234745.1 Burkholderiales bacterium | reverse complement strand
TGACATGTTGACCATTCCGCCGTCATAAGCTGTGCCAAATTCTTGAATCCCTCGTTGTGACTGGAGTTGGAATGTATCCCCTAGTATGTCGCCCTACCCTGGTGCTGCTGACGCTGACGTCTGCGCTGTCAGCAAGCGCCGCCGCCTTTGAAGTCGATACCATGCCGCCCGCCGGTCTGTACCGCGTGGAAACGGATGGTCAGATGAGTCTCCCGCACGGTGGCAGCACTACGCAGACAGACAATGGCAACAGCCTCGTCCAGAAGACGGTGGCAAGCGGGGGCTCCCATCAACAGGTCTACAACAAGGCGCCGACCACGCAATGCATCGGCACCCAGGCCGAGCAGATGGCGATAGTTTCGAGGATGGGACCCAACTGCCCCGTGCATACGGAGCGCCACGGTGCGGGCGGTCTTGTGCTGAACATGCAGTGCAACGGCATGAGCACGCAGACCACCATCAAGCGGACGAGCGAGACCACCTGGACCTATGACATCGTGACGGGCAGTCCAGGTGGCGGCACTGCCCCGGGTAGCCCCCAGGCCCTTATGGAGCAGAAGATGGCCGAGCTCGAACGGGCGCGCCAACTCGCCCAGGCTTCCGGCAAATCCACGGCCAACATGCCCAGTGATGCTCAGATTGCCCAGATGAAACAGCAGATGCAACAGCAGCTGGATCAGCAGTCGCCCCAGCAGCGGGCTGCCATGCAGGCTGCCTATGCGCACGGCGCAGCAGTCGGTTCGATGCCGATGCACCTGCAGCAGCGCTACATCCGCGTTGGTGAGACCTGTACGCCGGGCTAAGTGCTCGACGCTGGTGCAGGCGAGTCCTTAGTTCTACATACCAGGAATAGATATGCGTTCCCGTTTGATACCCTTTGTTTTCGCGGCCTCGCTGGCCGTGCCTGCTCCCGCCTTCAGCCTGGGCGGCGTGCTGGACACGGTCAACCAGACGATCAATACGACCAAGAACGCCAAGGACACGGTCGGCAAGGTCAGCTCCAATGCTCCCGCGCCGGGCAGTGCCGCTAACGCGCCCAGCCTGGCAGGCGCCAATGCGGGCACAGGTGGGTCGGGACAAGACTCGTCGGGAGGCGCGGATCACCCGGTGCTCAGTCGTTACGCCGGCTCTACCGTCTATACCTATGGCAGCTCGAACTATGCAAGCGCGCCCGTCATCGTCCGTTCCGGCAAGGACGTGGCCCAGCAGCAGTTCGAAGGAAAGATCACGAACCGGTTGTACCTGGCACCTGCTGGAAAGACACCGCTTGAGGTGTACCGCAACTACCAGGCGGCGCTGAAGAACGGCGGGTTCACCGTCCTGTTCGAGTGCGAAGCGCCACAGTGCGATAAATCCCATTTTGTGGATGCGCCCGGCCCCTTCTACGTGAAGGCATTCCGCCTGGTAGCGGACGCGAACTGGGAGAAGTACGACCCGGACATGAACGACATGCCGCACCCGGACGATGATTACTATATCAGCGCACAAAAATCCGGCCCAAACGGCGTGACGACGGTGCAGATCGCGTTGACAGCCCACACCAGTGGTCAACGTGTGGAGCAATTCGTCCAAGTCATCGATTCCGCGAACATGGACATGGGCCAGGTGACGGTTAACGCCGAGGCGATCAGCAATGCCCTGAAGGAAAGCGGCAAGATCGCCCTGTATGGCATCCTCTTCGACACCAACAAGGCCGTGCTCAAGCCCGAATCGGCGCCGGCCCTGGAGCAGATGGCGAAAGCGCTGAAGGCCGATCCGTCGATCAAGGTCTACATCGTCGGCCACACCGATAACCAGGGCTCGCTGGAGGCGAACCAGACGCTGTCGCAACGCCGCGCGGAAGCGGTGGTGACGGCCTTGTCGACCCAGTACAGCATCCCGGTGGCGCGCATGACGGCGCGCGGCGTAGCCAACCTGTCGCCGGTCGCCAGCAACGGCAGCGAAGACGGCCGCGGCAAGAACCGGCGCGTGGAGATGGTGCTGTACTAAGTAAGCGCTGCAACAGGTGGTAGATCCAGATCAAGGCGTCAATGCGCCGCCCGGGAAACCCGGGCGGCGCATTGTTTTACCCTTCACGCTTGTCATTTCCCCCTTGGCCAAGGCTTGCCCTTGTCCACCACTTCGCGGCAATCGCCCTGGAAGATGGAATTGTCGTAATCGCTCCAGCCCTTGCTGTCGACATTGCGCCGATGCGGCTTCCATTGCGGGCTTAGGAAACTCCATTCAAGATTTTCCGACGGATACCGGATATCGACCATGTCGACGAGCGAATGGAAAATGTTTTCCGTCGACAGCCTGGCATCCTTGTTATGCGCCAGCTCGGCGACCTTGTCCGGATAGGCATCGCGGTATTGGTCCGAGTACCAGACCAGCGCGGGGATATGAAAGTCGTATTGCGTACTGCCGCCATGGAATATCCATTCGCAACTCCCGTCATATAGCGATTCGCCGTGATCGGACGAATACATCATCGCCGTCACCTGCCGGGTCGATTTCAATAGACCGATGATCTGCGACAGAAACCAGTCCGTATAGAGGACCGAGCTATCATAGCTATTGTTCAACTGTGGCTTGAGCCGGATATCCGTATAGACGGGATCATCCACGCCAAACAAGGATGGCTTCCAGCGGTCAAAGTCCCGTGGATAACGTTGGCTGTAGTTCCAATGGCTACCCAGGGTATGCAGGACAATCAATTTCTTCTTCGCCGGATCGGCAATGGCCCCTTTGAATGGACCGAGCAGGACATCGTCGAAACTTGAAATATTGCCTATCTCGCCCAGATCCAGGTAGCGCACGACATCGGCTTCCTCGGCAAAGGCCGAGATAGGCGTATCGAATTTTCCGAACGTCATCTGGTTGGAGAGCCAAAACGTCTTGAAACCCGCCTCTTTGTAGGCGCTCAGGAACGACTTTTCGGAAAAGCTCGGCTTCAGGCTTTGCAGCGCCGGTTTGCGTGAAATGATCACGGGCACGGACAGCCTGGTTGCCGATACCGCCGTCACCATGTCGGACAGGCTGACGAGATTGCCCTCCTGCATCAGCAAAGGATTGGTCGCGCGCGGATAACCGTTGATTTCCCATCGATCGTATCGGGATGATTCGCCGATCACCATCACGATGATCTGCGCTTCGTCACCATGGCTTGCCTGATGCGCGCCAAATTTGAATGCCTGGCGCTGGGACGCCAGTGCGACCATCAACCGATGCTCATGCCAAAAGTCGTAGCCATGTATCGCCAAACCGAATGGCCAGGCCTGCTTGAAGCGATCGGTGTCGTAAAACGACCCCGCCCAGGCCGGCAACTGGGGCAAGGAATATGACGTGCTGCCGAGCTTGAGCGCGATGGGTTTGGCTGACGCATGCTGGGAGGCATCGGCTACGTCCGGATCCGGTTTGATACCGAAATACTGGCCATAGTCGCCGACCAGCGCAAAGGCAGCCAACGCGCCGGCGCTGATCCAGCGGCGCTTGCCCGACAGGTCCAGATCGTGGGTTCGCCACGCTGCCCACCAGCTTGTTCCCCACCAGGCAACGATGCCTACCAGAACCAGCGCCAATGTCCAGGCTTGCTTGCCCAGGAATTCCAACGTCTCCCTAGGGCTGGTTTCCGCGATCAGCCCGAGGTGGTGCGTGGAAATGCCCTGGTTGTAGAAGGTTTGCAGATACAGCTCCGCCGGCATCGCCAGGAAGGCCGGCAGCAACAGCCAATGGAACCAAGCCGGCCGTTTGAATGCCGTCCATGCGGTCAACCATGCAACGCTTTCCAGGCCAACGGTCAATGCAGGATGGGCGACCGTACGGCCGTGCAGCAACGGTGAAAAGGGCGTTGCCGAAAGGATCAGGTAAGTGATTAGGACAAATAGATTGCCGCGGCGAAGTAAGGGATGCATCAGTCATAGCACGACATGAAGAGGCCGTATTCTAGGGAAGCCCGCCAGGAGGTGGAAGATGCTTCGAACAATTGGTGCCTGGCGCCGCAATCGAGCACATCGTGTGTACGCGGCTACCAGGCCTGACGCACACGCAGTGCCAGCAATGCGGTGGTACGAGTTGCCGCGTTGTAGATCCTGACTCGTCTCCGAGATACGAACCCGGCTCCCGCAAGCAGAATTCCAAGGGCTTTGCTTCGGCGAGGCCCTCTTGCCTTTGGCGCCGCGACTGATGTGTGTATTGAGCCCGCACAGTCGGCACGATCGGGTAGCGGCGCACACCCGGAAATTGACCTTGTACAAATCTAATC